>JAEUUR010000391.1 GCA_016787465.1 Saprospiraceae bacterium
TGCTCACACAGAGGAAAACCAAGTTCATCGGATTTCTCACTTCGTTCGAAATTTTCCCCAACACAGCATATTTTCGAGCGTCAGCGAGAAAACTGATGATCAATTGCTTCTTTTTTGCGAGCAGTCATACCGACCGTAGGGAGGTATCTGCACTTCATTTTGCCTGACTACAGTTTCTATAATTTAATTCTGTCCACATACTCAATCGAAAAATTCCTAAAATCCTGTATCGTAATAATCTTTCCTGTACGGCACTTTCAGGAATTCCAGCGTGCCTGGTTTGACACCGATGAAGAAAGAGTAAGTGCCGCGATCCGGTTGCCAACGAAAACTCAACGACCAGCAATGCAAATCCCTGGTAAATCCGATATCCGGATACACAAGTTGTTTGCTGGGGAAGTCGTAACTGATGTTTCCAAGGTCGAGCGACCACTTGCTGGTGAGTTGTATGCTGCCGGAAAAACTCAGGTTGTTTGTACCGATCACGAACGTATCCCGCGCGGTGCCGATACCGGTGGGAATTAGTTGACGGGCAAGAGAAACCCGGTGGCTGATCCGAAAATTATCGAAAAGGCCGAGAATATCATCTTTGCTTGCCAGGCTGTTTTGGTTGTTTTGCGGTGTCTGGTTTTGATCTTTGCCTGCGATCAGATCGCGCATTTGTTTAACCGTGAATCCAGTATTTAACGCGAAACCCAGGTTAGTAACGCGCAATAAACGGCCTTTTTCGTGGATCACAAACCTGTTGATCCGATTGCCACGCGCATCTGCGATATATGGATCGAAGGTGACATTCCAGGTGAGGTTGCTTAATCCCTTGAACAAACGGAACAAACCACCCGGACTGATGGTGCTCCATTTCAGTGAATCGGCAGTCAGGCTGTAGGATCCTGCAAATGACAGGTTGTCAAAGATCCTTTTTTTCAGAACGGTATCTTTTCTGGCGGAATAATGTTTGAATTCCAACACATTTCCGAGGGAGTAAGAAATGGCGATGTTGCGTTTTCCCAGGTCGGGCCTTGTATAAATGGCTTCGTCATAAATACCGTACCGTAGGGTATCATTGAAAGCGCTCCGTAGGTCGGTGTAGTAAGTTTTGAAATATCGATCCTGCTGTTTGCTGAAATCTGGTCCGAACCCGACGCTCATAGCGGGCGTCATTTTGTGCCGGAAACCACGGAGCCAACCTTTTTTCATTTGTTTGGTGAAAAACAGCACGGTGTTGGCTGAAACGCCTGCGTCGTATTTTCTGAAACTATTAAACGCCCATTCACGGGAGGTAACTACTTCACCGTATTTTGATTTCTGATCATTTTCAGTGATGGCCAGGATATTGCCGTCAGCATCGAGGGTGGTGTCTCGCACGATTTTTATAACGGAAGGATCGAGTTCTTTTTTGATGGTGTATGGATACCAGTTTTCCTCATACCGCACATTCGGACTGATGGTGATGTATTTAAAAAGCTTGAACTGATAATCGGAGCTTGCCTGGTGCTGCATACCCATGCGTGCATTATCGAGGGTTTGTTGGGTGAACAACAGGGTATCAACTGTTCGGAAACTATTATCCAGCCGTGAAGAATAGGTGAGTGATATTTTCTCGTACCAGCGGTCTTTTTCTCCGGTGCTGACCTTCCGTTTGAATGGAAATACCCGCTGCATGGTAAAATTTACACTGGGGAGTGTAATGTCCATTTGGCGGGTTTGGGTGTTTTGAGAGTGGCGTAAGGCAGCACTAAAGTTGTAGGGTTTGCCAGGGAAGGTTTTGGTGAACGACATGTTCGACGTCAGGGTGTTTTCATACACACTCTGGAAGTCGTTCTGATTCCGGTTTTGATCCCGGTTGGTTTGAATATTGATCGAGCCGTTTAATTTGCGTGATGGGTGCGCTTTGGGATCCTGGTTGTGCGATAACTGGATGGCAAATGATTTTGCGGCAACTTTGTTGGCTTGTTGATCTTCGGTAACACGTTTATTGTACGTGAGCCTTAAATCGCCTCCATATTTATAACGGTAACTGTAACGCAGATTACCAGTAACGCCGATGGTGCCGCTCGTGAAAGCCCTGAATAACACGGTGGCATCGGCGTGTTCGCTGATAGGTTGATACCACCCAAGGTCGTTGATGCCAAGCCCTTCTGCGCGGCGACCTTGGAAGTCTCGCGGGATGATCAACCCGGCTTTACGCGTTTTAGTGATGGGGAAAAACCCGAAAGGAATAACCAATGGCGTCGGAACGCCGCCAAGTTCCAGGTTTGAAAAGCCGGTGACAACCAGTTTGTCGGGAATTACTTTCAATTTTTTTGTACGAATTCCGTAGTGGGGGTGCGGGGCGTCGCAAGTGGTAAGAATGGCGTTCTGATTATAAATGGTGTTGCGCGATTTTCGGGTGGTATCAATGCCGTCGTCAGGGGAGCCGATGAATTTTGCTTTTGCGCCCAACACGTACATATCTTCTTGCTGGGTGCGCGCTTCGTAAATAATTCCTTTCCTGGTTTTGAAGTTGTACCGCAGTTTGGTGGCTGTAAAACTTTGTTCACCATCATTGAAATCGGGAAGCCCCGTTAGTTGTCCGGTCGAATCAGGCAATTGTTCTGCAGAAATTTCGTTTTTTTCGTAATCCAGAATAATGTAACCTGCCTTGATGTTCAACGTCGTATATTTAACGGACGCGCCGCCGTACAGGTGCACCTGCTTTTTTGTAATATCGAACCACATGGAATCTTTGGCGTTGTAATCGACTTCCGTATCCAGCCCCTGGCTACTAAAAAGTATACCGGAAAGATCGATCACTGCCGAGTCGCGGCCAACGGGAGTCAACGTATCTCTGCTGCTCAAAAGCAGCGAGTCAACGGGTTGGCTGATCGAGTCGGGAACCTGCGCCCAAGTAGCCGTTGCCAATAATAGGCACACAGATTGGAAAATTAGCCGATATTTGCAGGGTAATTTTTGCACAAAACAGAAATATGAGGTCAAACTACGCACTACGAACGTTCATGCTCCTTGCAGCGTGGCTTGTTTTGCAGAATTTTAACTTATTTCATCCGGCGGAAATTGCAGCCCCTACCGAGCTTACGTGCCACGATGGCTGCAAAAGTATGGAAACTTTGCCCGTTGAAGTTGCCCAACAAGTTTATTCCGCACTAACTTTCAAAGATATTTTCACCGCGCAACCGTCGTACAAAATCAAAACCATCGTCCTGGATGCCGGGCATGGAGGTAAAGATCCTGGGTGTATAGGAGCGTCGGCGAAAGAAAAAGACAATGCTTTGGCTATTGTTTTGCAGGTTGGAGCCTTGATTGAAGCCAATTTTCCAGATATTCGGGTAGTGTATACGCGCGATTCCGATGTTTTTATTGAATTACACGAACGGGCAGCTATTGCCAATCGGGAAAAAGCCGACCTGTTTATTAGCGTGCATTGCAACGCAGTTGGCGCCGCTTCGATCCACGGAGCTGAAACCTATGTGCTTGGACTCCACCGCATGGACGACAACTTGGAGGTGGCAAAACGTGAAAACGCGTCTATTTTTTACGAAGACGACTACAAAAAACAATATGGCGACTACGACCCGGATAGTCCCGAAGCGCATATTTTAAGCAGCTATTGGCAAAGCGCATACCTGGAGCAAAGCATTTTGATGGCCCAATATGTGCAGCAATATGCCGAATCTGAAGCGTCACGCAATAATAAAGGTGTGAAACAAGCAGGTTTTTTAGTACTTCGCGAAACGGCCATGCCTTCTGTTTTGGTTGAAACCGGATACCTTACCAACAGCGATGAAGATGAGTTTTTAGCTTCTGAAGAAGGCCGTGATCAAATTTCAATGGCCATTTTTAAAGCGGTTAGAGCTTACAAAGACCACATGGAAGGCGGTAAAAGTTCAATTGTGGTAAAAACGCCGGCCAAAACCAATGTAAAACCACAGGCTACACAGACCGCCGTGAAAACCCAGGCAACCGCAAGTTCCGGTCGCGAAATTGCCGCCACACCTGTAAAAAAATCACCGCAAGTCGTTCCTCAAACGCCCAAAGGATTCAGAATTTTCCTTTTGGCCTGGCCCAACCGTCTGGATCCGAATGCAGGCCAATTAGCTTTGCTAAGCCATGTAAAAGAAGAGTTCAAAGAAGGCAAATACCATTATTACATGGGCTCCTACCAAACCCGCGAAGAGGCGGAAAAAGTATTGCCTGAAATAAAAAACCTGGGCTTCAAAACAGCCTCTATTGTTCAGTAAGAACGTATTAACAACAGAATGAAAATCAGTAACGAAATCAAAGTGGCGCTTTTAGCCATTGGCGCCATTGCACTCGGTTTTTGGGGCTTCAAGTTTTTGAAAGGAATCAATGTGCTGACGGCATCCCAAACCTTTTACGTGAAATACACCAACGTCGACCAACTACGTCCTTCCAGCCCTGTTTTTATCAGAGGCCTTCAAGTCGGCATGGTGAAAAATTTATATATCGACGACAAAGACGACAAAACGATCATCGCCATGTTGAATATTGACCGTGGCGTAGATATTCCAAAAGACGCAGTGGCTACGATCATTGGGCTAACGCTGATGGGCGGTAAGGCAATTGAAATCGTGATCACCAATCCCTGTGAAGGCAACTGCGCGGAAAGCGGCGATTACCTCACCGGCGATTCTAAATCGTTTTTACAAACCGTGGTGGGCGATCCGACCCAAATTGATGCGTATACCGATCGACTGCGCGCCGGTTTGTCGATCAACATCGACTCGTTGGCCAGGGTAAATCCCAACGGCGTAGCTTCTTCGATAGATGCGCTGGATAATTCCCTGAAAAATATTGAAAAAATTACGGAGCAATTCAACCAGATTTTAGCGCTCAACAAAGCAAGTATCGGTTTGATTGCCAATAACCTGGCTTCTGTCAGCGGAACAGTGAAAGCGAACGATAAAAATATCAGCGATGCGATTGCCAACCTGGCTGAAATTACCAAACAATTGAAAGCTGCCGGGTTCGATCAAACTACCGTAAAAGCGTCTAATGCCCTGGATTCCATCACCTTATCATTGAATACCCTGCGCAGTACCCTTTCATCCACAACCAAAGCCATTAACCGCGTGGATACCCTGGCCCAACATTTGGTACAGGGCCAAGGCCTGGTTGGGAAAACACTCACGGATGAGGAGTTGTACAACAATCTGTTGAGTTCCACCAGGCACCTGCATTTGTTGTTGCAGGATTTCAGGATGCACCCTGAACGATATACGAAGGTGCGGTTGAAATTTTTCGGAAAACACAAATCGCCGAAATATGCAAATCCGGTTGACGACCCGGCGTATCAAATGCTGGTCGACAGCCTTGAAAGGGCTTACAGCAAACAGCTTAAAAATTAATTAGCAGGCCTAGATGCCCTCCATTCGGCCACTTTACGATGAATTCGGCGCAGAAGGATATTATCAGTCACACGCCGACTCCTACGAAAACCCGCATGTTGATCAGATTGAAAAGTTGCTCGAAAGAAACTTTCACCGGTTTGATTGCTCAGGCGCCGTGCTCGATTTTTCTGCCGGTGGCGGAGAAGTGAGTGCAAAGTTGTTGCAATTAGGCGCTTCAAACGTAGTGGGATGCGATCCGTTTACTTTCGGTTTGTATGAAAAGAAAATAGGATCGCCATGTTTGAGGTTTTCCTTCAAAGATGTGATCAGAAACGGGTTGCCGGATACCTATACGTTGATAATTTGTTCATTCGCCATGCACTTGTGTCCGCCCAAGGACCTCTTTTCACTGGTATGGAATCTGTTGCAGGCGGCGCCGGAGTTGGTGGTGGTAACACCGCACAAGCGCCCCGAACTGGAGCGGTTTCAAGGCATTGAAATGGCCTGGAGCGATGTAGTTGAAAATGAACGGGGTAAAAAAGTGCGTATGAAGGCTTACAAAACGGCGTGAAAAGGTACCGGAGAGCCATTAAACTGCAACCGGGCAAGGCTTGAATAAACACCGTTTTCTTTTTCCGACAATTCTAGATGGGTACCCTGTTCCACAATATGACCTCCATCGAGGACATAAATACAGTCGACCTCCCGGATAGTGGCAAGTCTGTGGGCGATGATGATGCTGGTGCGTCCTTCCATCAGGTTTTCCAATGCTTCCTGTACCAAACGCTCCGATTCGGCGTCGAGGGAAGAAGTGGCTTCATCGAGCAACAGAATACTTGGGTCGCGCAGGATCGCGCGCGCGATGGCGATTCGTTGCCGTTGGCCGCCGGAAAGTTTGATGCCGCGTTCACCTACGATCGTTTCCAGCCCGTCCGGGAATGTTGAAATAAAATCCCAGGCATTGGCTTTTTTTGCGGCACTGATAATTTCCTGTTCGGTTGCGTCCGGTTTGCCGTAGAGGATGTTTTCGCGGATGGTGCCGCCGAAAAGGATGACTTCTTGAGGAACCAGGGCAAAATTGTCGCGGTAAGATTCGAGGTCATAATCGAGGATGTTTTTTCCATCGGCGAGGATATGGCCGCTTTCAGCCTGGTGAAACTGCAATAAAAGTTGCATGATGGTAGATTTGCCAGCCCCACTTTGACCTACGAGTGCAACTTTTTTACCGGAAGGAATATTGAGGCTTACGTTTTTCAGCACCGGAACGTCGGAACGGGTAGGGTAGGCGAATGCGATTTGTTGAAAAACAATGTCGCCCTTTAATTTTCCCGCATGGTTGTTGGTTTGTGGCCGTTCTTCTGATTCGGTCTTTGAATTCAGTATTTCAAGGATCCGCTCGGCAGCGCCAACAGCGCCGACCAATTCGGTGAAAAAATTGCCCAAACCGGCAATGGCAGCCCCGATCACGGCGGTGAAGGTGACGAATGAAATTAATTGCCCGGCAGTAACTTCGCCGGATTGAACCATGCTCATGCCCATCCAGATCACGAAAAACAGCGCACCAAACAGAACGGTGATGATAAACACGGCAAACAAGGCCCTGCCTGAGGCGTATTTCATGGAAATACCGACCACCGTATCATTTGCTTTTTTATACCGGCCCAATTCGAACAACTCATTGCCAAACGCCTTTACAGCGTGGATGGATTGAAGCGTTTCATCCAGAATGGTGTTGCTTTGGGCTAGGATATCTTGCCGTTCTTTGGATAGTTTCCGGATTTTGCGGCCAAATATCATGGCTCCGATTACGATGATTGGAAAAGTAATCAGCATGACGCCGGCCAGCTTGGGTGTTTGCCAAGCCAGGTAAACGATGCCGCCTACGAGCAATATAGCCTGGCGAAAAAATTCAGCGAGAATAAAATAAAACGTGTTGTATAGTTTCTCAACGTCATTGGTGAGCCTGCTTACCAGTTCGCCCACCCGGTTTTTTTCAAAAAAGACGATGGGCAAGGAAATGATTTTATGGTAAAGTGCTTTGCGAATATCAGCAGTTCCTTTTTCGCTGATTTGGGCAAACATCATCACTCGCAGGTAGGAAACAACTCCTTGAAATGCTAAAACGACGATCAACATTAATCCGATATCTTCCAAACTCATGTTGAAATTTTCTGTTTCCTTGCCTTGCGCCACATCAAGCATCATCCCCATGCTGTATGGGAATACCATAAAAACACTGCTCGATACGAACAATAGGAAAAGACCGAAAATGAATTGCCAGCGGTATGGTTTTACAAAACGAAAAATTTCCAACGCTTCATTTAGCTTGCGCCTGGAAAGTTTCGGACGAGTGGTTGATTCGGTTGACATAATGCTGCAAAATTCTGCTGCCTAACGCAAAAAGTGGTTAAAAGTTGAACAAAACTTATCAATAGGTATAAAACAGCCCACAAAAGCGCGAAATTGGCAGATAACGGTCGCTAACTCAAGGGTATTTTCGGTAACAGCTACAAAGATTGACGGAAATCCGCTCAATTTTATTCCCGTTCATCAGATTGAATCAATCTGCGAAATCGTGTAAATCCCAAAAATCTGTGTTTACTTTTGCAGGGATGAAAAACTACCTTTCACTTATAAAATTCAGTCACACCATATTTGCGATGCCCTTTGCGCTGGTGGGTTTTACCATTGCAGCAACTACAAGGCCTGAAGGTAATATTTGGCTGAAACTTTTTCTGGTCGTCTTGTGTATGGTGCTTGCGCGAAGCGCGGCAATGGCGTTCAACCGGTTCTTGGATCGAGATATTGATGCCGCTAACGACCGAACCCGTATGCGGGAAATTCCATCAGGCGTGATTACCCCTCAATCAGCCTTGACGTTTGTCTTGCTGAATTGTGCAGGGTTTGTTATGGCTACTTTTTTCATCAATAAGTTGTGCTTTTTGCTTTCTCCGATTGCTTTAGCGGTCGTCCTTGGTTATAGCTATACTAAAAGATTTACCTGGCTATGTCATTTAGTACTAGGCCTCGGGTTGGCGCTGGCGCCTGTTGGAGCATACATTGCCGTTGCCGGGAGTTTTGATTGGATACCGATACTTTATGGAACCGCCGTGCTGTTTTGGACGGCCGGATTTGATGTAATTTATGCTTTACAAGATGAATCCTTCGATCGCGAACATGGCTTATATTCCATGCCGGCATTTTTTGGAAAAAGCCGAGCCTTGCGCATTTCTGAATGGATGCATTTGGGCACTTCCTTTTTTATGGTGCTTGGCGCGCGGATGTTGTTTTCAGCGGCCCCTCAAACCGGTTGGTTATTGTGGATCGGCACTGCCTTGTTTCTGGGTTTGTTGGTTTATCAGCACTTGCTGGTTAAACCAAACGATCTGAGCAGGGTAAACCTCGCTTTTTTTACCACCAACGGCTTTGCCAGTTTGATCTTTGGCATTTGTGCAATCTGTGACCTGGCGTTTTAATGAAAAAAATAATCAACATCGCAATTTTCGCTTCCGGCGGCGGTTCAAATGCCCAGAAAATCATGGCCCATTTCCAGGGCTCCGAGGTTGGATGCGTGTCGTTGGTCGTCTGTAATAAAAAAGGCGCCGGCGTCATTCAAATAGCGGAATCTTTTGGCGTTCCGGTAGTAACGATTGACAGGCAGATGTTTTACGAAACCGAGCAATTGCTGGAAATCCTAAAGAATTATAAAATTGACTTCATTGCGCTCGCTGGATTTCTATGGCTTGCACCGGCTTATCTGGTGCGTGCTTATCCACGTCGGATTGTGAATATCCATCCGGCACTTTTACCCAAATTCGGAGGCAAAGGCATGTATGGGCATCACGTACATGAAGCCGTGAAAGCCGCCGGTGAAATAGAAAGCGGCCCCACTATTCATTTCGTAGATGAACATTATGATGAAGGCGATGTAATCTTTCAAATTGCTTGCCCATTAAACGCTGACGATTCACCGGATGAAATTGCACGCAAAGTATTAGCGCTTGAACACCAATATTATCCGATAATCATTGAAGAACAAATCAAATTGATTGATTCGAATGTTTCGATTGGTCGATTATTCGATTGAGAGCTATTTAACAATCGAACAATCGAATAATCGACCAATCGGAACAATCGAATCAATTCCAACCAATCGCATGTCATTTGAAACCATTTTATCCGACATTAAACAAAAGCGGTTTTCGCCGGTGTATTTTTTACACGGTGAAGAATCCTTTTTCATCGATCAAATTGCGGATGCCGTGGAAGCTTATGCACTACCGGAGGCCGAGCGTGGTTTTAACCAGACAATTCTGTACGGCAAAGACATTGAACACCTGACATTGCTCGATTTTTTGCGCAGGTATCCGATGATGAGCGAACGGCAAGTGGTCATTTTGAGGGAAGCACAGGAGATGAAATCGCTGACAGAACTGACCTCCTATCTTGAAAATCCAATGCCGTCGACTGTTTTTGTGGTATGCCACAAACATAAAAAAGTAGATACGCGCACCAAATTCGGGAAAGCCTTGTCGGGCAAAAATCTGGTGTTGTTCGAGAGCAAAAAACTGTATGACAACCAAATTGCCGACTGGATTTCAGGCCACTGCAAATCAAAAAAAATATCCATAGAGCCGGCAGCCGCAGCGCTCATGGCTGAATACCTGGGAGCGGATTTGTCGCGTATTTCCAATGAAATTGAAAAATTGACGATTAATCTGCCCGAAGGGACGGGCATTTCAGTGGCGGCTGTTCAGGAAAACATCGGAATCAGCAAAGAATACAACGTGTTCGAATTGCAAAAAGCAATTGCTCAACGCGACATCCAAAAAGTAGCGCGAATCAGGGATCATTTCGCGGCCAATATTCGCAAAAACCCGCTGATCGTCACTATTTCAAGCCTGTTTACTTATTTTTCAAAAGTATACATGCTGCATGGTTTGAAAGGACAACCGGATGCTGATGTGTTAAAAGCGCTGGATTTGCGCTCCGACTGGTTTTTGAAGGAATATAAACTGGCTGCAGCCAATTATTCACTCGCACAGGTGGTGCAAATTATTTCTCTGCTGAGAACCTATGATTTACGTGCAAAAGGAGTAGAAAACGACAGCGCCGACGAAACGGAACTGATGAAGGAGCTGTTTTGGAAGGTGATGCACTGAAATTACAAACGTTTGCGTCGCAAGGCATTCCATGCCCACCAAGCCAATGCGCTTATGATCAATCCGAGTGTAGCGCCGCCTACTACATCCACGAGGAAATGTTGTACCAGAAATATCCTGGAAAATCCGATCATCATGGCTAATAATGCCAATGCAAAGGATCTTTTTTTCCAATGATGGCCCATAGATAAAACGAGCAGACTGGATAATCCGAAGGCTGAAAGGGTGTGTCCGGAGGGGAAACTGGTTTGACCACTGTTCAGTCGAACTTCCGAAACGGTTACGACCTCCTCCAATTGCCCCATATTTCGAAAATAAGTAATCGGCCGGTCGGTACCTACCTGGTCTTTTACAAGATAGGCAAACGGAATGATGATAAGCCCGGTTAACGCAATCAAAGGCGTGAGATATGGCCGGATAAAATAAGTGGCAATTACGGCAACCACCCAAACCCAGGATTCTCCGCACCATGAAAAGAACCTGAAAATACTGTTTAGCGGTTCCGACCTGTACTCGTTGAAAAACAGAATTTCGTTTCCGTAGGGTAAAACAAGTGCCAAAACGCCACAAATGAGGATAAACAGCGAGGCGGGCACAAAAAACCATCGTTGTTTATTCATGCGGTAGCCGTATTTGATTTTTTTCTGGAAAAGCGTTGCTTCATCCAGTTGAACACACGACTCAGCCGTTCATTACTGAAAACAGGCGCATCGTTCATGGCTTTTCGGGTCAAATAAAAACCCACAGGAACCAAACCGATACAAGGCATCATGGCGGCCCAAAACGGCGTCATTACGTATGATTCTGCCAGCTTTTTGCACAAAATGGTGAGGAAAATAAAAGCGACGAAAAAGATTATGGATACCAGAATCGGATAGCCAAATCCGCCTTTCCGAATAATAGCGCCCATCGGGGCGCCGATAAACAGAAACACAAAACACACAATGGCAAAACTGTATTTGATATACAATTCATAGCCTGTTTTTACCCATTCCTTTCGCCTGTTTTCCGTTTGCGAAAGTCTGGTTTCAACCGTGTTTTTTGCGCTTCCAGATAATGTTTTCGCTTCTTTCAACAAATTAAACCGGTATTGCCCCTGGAAGGTTTCAATCAAAGATGCATATTGATTGAGGGGTTTACTCAGCTCTTGTTTGGGTAAAATTGGTCCCTGACGAGCGGGTTGTTTGTTTGCCTGAGGTGCTGAGTTGGAAGATGGTTTTGCTGGCTCCAACTTGGGTGGCTCAATCTTACGACGCAGGTTGATGGTAATATCGTCGACGGCAGCCTGGCCACCGTCACGCATTTTAATTTGCATGGAATCCATGTTTTCACGGAGTTCATTCATGCTCAACATTGCTCGTTGTTTGGAATATTTGTCCTCTGCGGAACGAACCAATTCAAATTCTTTCATGTCCCACACTTTCGTCCAGGATTTGAATTGGGTACGGATAAACGGATACTTTTGATTTTGTTTTCCTTGCGGCGCCGGTTCCTGGTATTGCGTGCCATTGAAAAGGTTCATCACGAAATACCGTTTATTCTGGGTAGTATACATTTGACCGCTATCTGCCAAAATTTGATTCATTTTGGCTTTGCCTGCGTTGGTGTGATCTTCGATCATTACATCGCTGATCGTTTCACCATCGCGTTCCTTATCGCCAATTCTAATTACAAACTGGCGGAAATCTTCGTTAAAAATACCTTTCTCCAGGGTAAGCGCTGGTTTTTGACGCCTGATATCGGTAAGCCTCGACTTGAATTTGAGGTTGGAAATTGGAATGATGTAGTCGGAACACAAATATGAAAAAAAAGACACACCGGCCGCTACGACAATCAAACCCGCCATGATGCGAATAAGCGAAACACCGGCCGATTTCATGCTTGAAAGCTCATACCTTTCTGCAAGGTTACCCATCACCATCACGGAGGCAATCAGGATGGCAATTGGCAAAGCCATGGGGAAAGTGGATATGGACATATACCCGATCAACTCAAACATGATCAAAATGCCTACCCCCTTACCTGCAATTTCATCGATGTACAACCACAAAAACTGCATAACCAATACGAACAGCGCAATCCCGAACGATACGACGAACGGGCCAATGAAGCTTTTCAGCAGGTATTTATCGATCCTTTTTATCACGGCGTTTAAAAATCAAAGCTTGCATGAAACGCTTTGAGGCGGGCAATCGTTGCGACTGGGTCGTCGGAACTGAACACGCTGCTTCCGGCAACCAATACATCTGCGCCTGCCTGCAACAAGGATTCCGCGTTTTGTAAACCAACTCCGCCGTCAATTTCAATGAGTGTATTGGAATTCGCCGCTACGATCATTTCTTTCAATTGACGTGTTTTTTCAAGGGTGCGGTAAATAAATTTTTGTCCGCCAAAACCTGGGTTAACCGACATCAGGCAAACCAGATCAATATCTTCAATCAGATCGGCAAGCACAGAAACCGGTGTATGGGGGTTCAATGCGACGCCGGCCAGGGCGCCAGTCTCCTTGATTTGGAGGACAGTGCGGTGTAAATGTGGGCAGGCTTCGTGGTGCACAGTGATCACGTGCGCACCTGCCTTGCGAAAGGACTCGATGTATTTTTCAGGCTCAACAATCATCAGGTGAACGTCGAGCGGTTTTTCCGCCATTTTGTGCATGGCTTCGATGACGAACATGCCAAAGGTAATGTTGGGTACGAAGCGCCCGTCCATCACATCGAGGTGAAACCAATCGGCTTCCGAGCGGTTTACCATGTCGAAATCGGTAGATAGCCTGGTGAAATCGGCAGCCAGGACGGAAGGAGCAATGAGGTGCTTGCGCGGCATAAAGATGGAAGTTTATCTGACGGAAATGATCTGTTCGGGTTTTAAAAGTGGTAACCTGCGTAATTTTAAAAAAAGCTGAACGGTGGCTTGCACATCTTTTTCGCAATACACCGAAATTCGGTCCAAATCACGCTCCTCCCAATAAACCTTACCGACATCAGCGCCGCTGATATCGTCTTTTGGAGAAGGAATATCAAATAAAGCGCATAACAAACGGAGTGAAGTGAAGTTTTTCAGATCACCAAATTTCCACATTTCCAGGGTATCCAGAAAGTGTTTGAGTTCCCAGGGTTTTTTACCTGCAATGTCGAGCATACGTGGCAAAGGCAGTTGATTGACCAGCATCCGCCGGCAGATGTAAGGAATATCGAATTCTTTGATATTGTGCCCGCAAATGGCAAACTTATCCGGGTTGTTAAAATGTTTGCTCAGTAAGTCGGAAAAATCATCGAGTAAAGCGCCTTCCACGTGGTTGGTGAATGATTTTAAACGAAGCACCGGCTCGTTGGTGCCAGGCTGGCGGGTCATAAAACCTACCGAAATACAAATGATTTTTCCAAATTCGGAAAATATACCCGCACGTTGTTGAAACGCATCGGCCATTTCATCATATTCTATCTCGTTTTCGGGCCGTTTAAAGAGGCTACGGCACTTGACTCCCCAAAGTTCCTGCATTTCTTCGCTGAGTTCTTCGAAGTCGCCGGTTGCCGGTGCGGTTTCAATGTCCAGATATAGAATGTTGAACGGATCAAAAGAGTCGAACAGTGACATGATGGGTAAGGGTTTCCCCTAAGTTTTGCGATGGATGAAAATAAGGTAATGCAAAGTTAGGGTTTCCAGGCATTTTGAAGGTAAACCACCCAATTAGGAAATAAATTTAAAAATCAAATTTTTATAAATATTGTTGATAATCAATTGTTTGTAAAAAAAAAGTTGAATTTTATAAAAACAAACGCGAAATTTGAGCGCAATAAGAAAGGTCGGTTTTCGGTTTAATATGCGTCTTTAAACAACAAACGCCGGATACAAGCCGGCTTCACCAAACCAACTTTGTTACCCGAAAGGTCGCCTATGTATCGAAACATCGACACAATTTATTAACGAACAACCTTTCATCTTTCTTTCAAAATTATGAGCACACCCACCAATTTCAATCAGCCTACCACTCCAAATTACGGATCATCTCCAGACGGCGGCAGCCAAAAACGCATGACAACCATCATGGGCGCAGCCATTGCCGTATTACTTGGCCTGTGCGTTTACCTGCTGATCAGCAAATACCGCACCTCCAACCAATTGGAATCCACACAAACAGAATTGGCGCAACAAAAAGATGCCTTCACTGAACTGGATGCCAAATACAACGAAGCGGTAACGCAATTGGAACAACAAAAAGGCATCAATGCCGAACTCGACGCTAAAATCAACCAGCAACTGGCCGAATTGGAAAGCTCCAAAACTCAGATCGCCGGTTTGATTCGCGACAAAAAAGATTACAAATCTGCTTTGGCTAGCTTCGAACGTCAGAAAAACGAATACCTGACACAGATCGATGAACTGAAAAAGCAAGTTGGTATTCTGACAGAGAGCAATACGGCCCTGACCGCTCAGAATCAACAATTGAATTCTTCACTGGGCGAAACGCAATCCAAATTGCAGGAAGAAAGCACAGCCAAGGCCGCGTTGATCTCTGAAAAAACGACGCTCGAATCAGAGCGTAACCAACTGAGCAAAAAAGTGGATATTGCCTCTGCCATCCGTGTGAAAAACATCACTGTAAAAGGCGTGGACGTACGCAGCAACGGCAAAGAACGTAGTAAGTCAAAAGCAAAACGTGTTGAAAAACTCAACATTTGTTTCGTAACCGAAGCCAATGAAGTAACGCCTTCCGGTGAAGAAACCTTCTACTTGCGTATTGTCGATCCAACCGGCGCTCCGTTGGCCATCGAAAGCCTCGGTTCCGGTGTAGCTCAAAACAAACGCGCTGAAGAAGAATTCCGCTATACTACCACAGCTACCTGCAACTATTCCAACGGCGAAACCAATGTTTGCGGTGCATGGCAGCCTGGCCAGAACTTTGTGAAAGGCAAATATGTTGTTGAGATCTACAACAAAGGTTATTTGGTTGGCACAAGCAATTTCAACCTGAAGTAATCGATCTTCCTTCCGTTAATTTAATTGTTGAAGCGCCCTTGGCCGGATAACACCGATGCCAAGGGCGCTTTTTATTAAAATGTAAAAATTAAAGGGGAAAATGTAAAATGTAAAGAAGTGGCCCCTTTTTCATTTTACATTTTCCCATTTCCCATTTCCATTTAAAAACTACGGATAAATCTCTTTTCGGCATGCCTTCAGTGTATTCATCATCAACGCCGCCACCGTCATCAGGCCAACACCGCCTGGTACCGGTGTAATATGACTGCTGCGTGGCGCCACCGTATCCCATTCGACATCGCCAACTAAACGCGTACCCGATTTTTTGGTCGTGTCTGCTATTCTGTTGATACCCACGTCGATTACCACCGCGCCTTCTTTCACCCAGTCGCCTTTGATGAATTCCGGAATACCGATAGCTGCAACCACAATATCAGCCCGGCGAACTTCGCCCGGCAAATCGTGCGTTCGGGAGTGTGTGAGGGTAACGGTACAGTCGCCCGGATAGCCTTTTCTTGATAGGAGAATGCTGATCGGTGTGCCTACGATGTTGCTCCGTCCAACCACAACGCAATGTTTTCCTGCCGTTCCAATGTTATACCTGCGTAAAATTTCCACGATGCCGTAGGGGGTAGCGGGCAGAAAAGCGGGCAGCCCTTGAGCCATCCGGCCAAAATTAATGGGATGAAACCCGTCTACATCTTTTCGGTGATCGATGGCCAAAGTGATCCGCTCTTCGTCAATATGTTTGGGTAATGGCAGTTGAACAATAAAACCATCGACGTCCGGATCTTCATTCAATTGACGAACGATATCGAGCAATTCAGCTTCCGATGTGTCGGCGTCTTTTTGAATCAGGCTGCTTTTAAAGCCTACCTGTTCGCATGATCTGATTTTGCTTTGAACGTAAACCTGGCTTGCAGGGTTTTCGCCTACCAAAACAGCCGCTAAATGTGGAATTTTACCGCCTCTTGCGCGAATTTGATCGACTTCTGCCGCAAGTTCAGCTTTGATGTTTTCAGAAAGAAGTTTACCGTCGAGAATGGTCATAGGTGCTCAGAAATAATGAGCCGCAAAACTATTTAATCCTTTTTAAGAATCGATTACAATTCTCGCTGAATCCGTGCCGCCTTGCAAAATTTTTGAAACGCAGCTTCGTAACTGTCGGCAAAGGCAGGGTTAGGCTGAACAGTGCTCAGTGTTTTCGCGGATGAAAAGTTTTTTTGTTGGAGAAAATGCAATACGCCGCCAGCCAAAGATGCATCCAGCCCATCCTGCTGAATTTCGACCGGTTTTTGAAACACATCCGCCAACATTTGCACCCAGTCCGCACTTTTTGAAAATCCGCCACTGGCATGTATGGTCTGAATGGGTTCGGGTAAAGCCTCGGAAATTAGTTTTATGTTGTACAAAACACCTTCCATCGCCGCCCGAATGAAATGTCGGTAGGTATGCCGGCTTCTTAAGCCGGTTAAATTAGCAACGGCCTTCGGCGTCCAAATGGGCGCCCGTTCTCCTAATAAATGGGGGGTAAAAGTGAGTCCTTCAGCCCCAGGGGCGGTGAGCATACCTTGCCGGATCATCTCCTCCATTTTATACCGCCGGGAGAATAGCAATTGACGCACCCATTCCAACACATTAGCGCCGTTATTGCTGGCGCCGCCTACGATGTATCGGTCGTCGTCGAGGCAGTAACAAAAAGTACGCATTTGCTTGTCAAAGGTAGGCTGTGCAAATACGCCCCGAATAGCGGCACTGGTCCCGATGGTAATGGCAATTTGCCCGGAATCGACAGCGCCGGAACCTAGGTTGGCCATGGCGCCATCGCTGGAACCGATGACCAGCGGAACTTGATGGAGCCTTTTTTTTAACAAGGGGTCGGCGCCATTGTAAAATGCCGCATGCCTGGTTGAAACAGGCTTGGGTAACTGGTTTTCATCAACCGATGCCCAGGTAAGCGCTGCAGGCTCCCAGATTTTGTGGTGTATGTTCAATAAGCCGCTGGCGGAAGCACACCCGAAGTCATTTTCAAAACGTCCGGTGAGCCTTTTCCAGACATAACTTTTGATGTCGTAAAAATGGGCGGCTTGTTTAAAAATCGCCGAAGTATGTTTTTGCATCCACCGCAATTTAACCATCGGCGACATGGGATGGATGGGCACGCCTGTTGCCTGGTATATTGCTGGATTACTTTTGATCAATTGTTGTGCCTCAACAGAAGCGCGTGTGTCCGACCAAATCCAGACCGGACACAGTACGTGGTTATTTTTATCCGTAGCGGTTAAACCATGCATGGCGGCAGAAAACACAACAGCCTGAATGGGCATGTCGGCAATAGATGCCTGTTTGAGCAGGGCTTTCAGAGCGGAGGAAGTAAGCCGGAAAATGGCTTCCGGATCTTGTTCCTGATGGCCTGGTCTGGGACTTATCGTTGAGTTGTGACGTTGGACAACAGCAAGCAGACTGCCGTTGTGGTTTATCGCTGCAGCTTTGATATGGGTGGTTCCAATGTCAACGCCTACTACAATCATGGTTTAAAAATCAAATCGGGATTTGATGGATATTGGCCTTGCATTTCAGTTGTCGGGTTATTTTTTAAACAAACAGATCGAGGATTAACACAGCGCCCAGGCCACTCAAGCCGACGATGGTTTCCATAACTGTCCAGCTTTTGAAGGTATCACGAAGGCTTAATCCGAACCATTCTTTGAACATCCAAAAACCGGTATCGTTGACATGCGAGCACATCAGGCTGCCTGCTCCAACAGCCAGCGTCATAAGCTCCGGAGAGGCGCCAGTTTGTTGCATAATAGGCAGGGCTATGCCCGAAGCGGTCATTCCGGCAATGGTAGCAGATCCGATGGAAATGCGCAACAACGTGGCGATTCCCCAGCCTAGAAGTAATGGAGACGCCTGTACGCCTTCAAACTGTTTGGCCACCATTGCCCCCAGCCCGCTGTCGATCAACACCTGTTTGAAGGCGCCGCCTGCAGCCGTTACCAACAACAAAATAGAGGCTGCGCCCAGCGCCTGTGCAGATTTTTCAAGTAATAGGGTAGTGGTAGGCAACAACTGGTCGGGAAACAATCGGTTGTTGCCCAAAAATAACAAAGCGCTCAAAACAGCGATCAGCAGTGCTACACCAGGGTCGCCGATAAATTTGTACCAGTGGAGTGTTGTGTCTTCAGCCGGCAACAAAAAAGTGGCGAAGCTTGAAATAGCCATCAACAAAACGGGCAGCAAGGCGATCAGCATGCTTTTGGAGGTTCCTGGAAGTTTTTTAAAACTTGAGGGTTGGTCGGTCGATAAACCAGAGGGCGGAACCGCTTGAATTGTTTTTAATGTCTTTGGGAACAATACGCCTGCCAGCAATATTGCCGGAATCGCGGCAATCAGTCCTAGAATCAAGGTTTTACCTAAATCGGCGCCGAATGCATTGGCAACCGCAGTAGCACCAGGGTGGGGAGGTAAAAAACCGTGTGTTACCGACAAAGGTGCAGCCATGGCGATTGCCAGGGGAGGTAAAGGGGCGCCCGATTGAGCGGCTACGGCAAACACAAGCGGCGCCAGCACGACGAAGCCTGCATTGTAAAACAGTGCCAGTCCGACCACAAATCCGGTACACATCAGGGCTATTCCGGCGCGTTTATGGCCAAGTTTGGTCAGTAGTTTGGAGGCAATAATTTGGATTGCGCCGGTTTCAGACAATATACTTCCCAACATGATGCCTAATGCCAGTACCAGTACCAGACCGCCAAGGGTGCTGCCCAAACCGTTTTGAATGGATTTTAATATATCAAGCGGGGGCATACTGCCTGCGAAACCGGCAAACAAAGAAGTCAGAATGAGGGCAATGAAGGCGTTCAGCCTTACGACCAGGATCAATACCAGTAAAAAGGCGATACTGAAAATAAGTGCCACAAGTCAGTGCATTTGATTGAAGGGTGAGCAGAAGCTGTTTTTATGCCTTCACCTTGTCTACGGCATGCCCGCCGAATTCATTGCGTAAGGCGGCCACTACTTTCCCCGAAAAGGTGTCGTCTTGCAGCGAACGGTATCTCATCAACAAGGATAGTGCTATAACTGGCGTGGGCACGCCTAGATCGAGTGCTGTTTCAAGGGTCCATTTCCCTTCGCCGGATGAGTGCATGGTACCCCGGATGGCTGATAGTTTGGGGTCTTTGGAAAATGCGTTTTCGCATAATTCCATCAACCATGAGCGCACCACGGAGCCGTGGTTCCAGAGTGCCGCAATTTGTTGAAAGTCAAAATCATATTCGGATTTTTCAAGCACTTCGAACCCTTCCGCAATCGCTTGCATCATGCCGTATTCGATGCCATTATGCACCATTTTTACGTAATGCCCGGCTCCACTGGCGCCGACGAACAAACTGCCGCCCGGCAGCGAAATGTCATCAAATACGGGTTTGCAATAGCTGTAAGCCTCCTGATCCCCCCCAATCATGGTACATGCGCCGTTGAGTGCGCCGGACGTGCCTCCTGAAGTGCCGCAATCAAGCAGTTTGATGCCTGCAGCTTCCAGGGAACGATTACGGCGAATGCTGTCTTTGAAATTTGAGTTTCCCCCATCGATGATAATATCGCCGACTTGGAGGAAAGGCGTAATGGTTTGAATCACTTCATCCACGATATTTCCAGCGGGTACCATGAGCCAAATAACCCGGCGACCGCGGAGCGCAGCGCAAGCTTCGGCAGGTGAATCGGCGGTTAAAATACCTCCTTCTTCAGCTATTTTTGTCCGTAATTCCAAGGAGGGGTCGAAAGCGACAACTTCGTGGCCGTGGTTGCGCAAGTTGAGCGCAATTTGATAGCCCATTTTACCCAGGCCGAATAAAGCTAGTTGCATTTGTACAGTGGTTTCTAAATCGTCTTTTTAATTTTCTGCGACAACCCTTCTTTTACCAGTTCATAAGATTGTCGGATGAAGTGTTCCCATTCGCTGTCGGTCAGCCATTCGAATTCCAGGACGTACACCCATTTGTAGCGGGCCATGTAAGGGGCGGGTATGATGCCTTTGCGACCAAGCATATCCCTGAATTCATCTTCTTTTACTTTAAAGGAAACGCCGCTTTCAACGTCGGCAGGTGTTACACAGAACATTTTTCCGCCTACCAAAAAGCAAAGGTCACTTTCCCACTTGATATCTTCCGTTACACCCGGAAATGAGAGGCATAATTTTCGAAGTGATTCAATGTTCATCAAGGTGTTTTTTAAAGGTAGTTTTGATTTGTGGCGGGCATGTTGGTAAAAAGCAAGCAGTTTGCAAAGATGTATGTTTTTTTAAATGGAGTACAAGATTATTTACTTCCAAATCAGAACCGTAACGCTCTGGCTGGAGGTGTGGAAAAAAATAATCATAATTAATTTCAGGCAAGACCCATTAATTTCCGGTGCCAAAAGGGCTTAAAAACGCACTTTTTGTTGATTTTTTGAAAAAAAACAGCACGAGTTGTTGGAAAGGCAGCGCAAATTTGACTGCATAGAATATTTCTAAATTTTTTCATTCCATGAAGTGCAACATTGAGGGGGGCGTTTGCAATGTCTTTTTGATACCTTTGCGCCGCGTAAAGCAGATTTGTTAAGAATTTGTTTGAAAATAAAACCTTACCCCCCTGCTTGCGTTTATGCTAACTGATTCAAATTTCGTAAAATGGAACCATCCGGTTATCTTCCTATTTTGATTCAGGCCCTTGTTGCCGGCGGCTTTGTGGCGTTGATCCTGATCGTAGTGCCTCTTTTGGGGCCACGCAGGCGTGGTTTGAAAAAAGATGAAAATTTCGAATGTGGCATTGAATCGCAGGGGAATGCTCGTATTCCCGTTTCAATTAAATATTTCATGACCGCCATTTTGTTTGTATTGTTCGACGTAGAGGTGATATTCTTTTACCCTTATGCGGTCAATTTTCAACATTTCAAGGATTCAGGCATGGGTACGCAAGGTTTCCTGGCGGTACTCATGTTCGTTGCCATTTTTTTGGTAGGCTTTTACTATGTGCTTAAAAAAGGCGCCTTTGAATGGGATAAGTAACCCATCAGATACGGATTTTACCTGAAAAACTAAGACAGGAATAAAAACTCTTTACAATATGAGCGCACCGATAATCAGCAAAGAGGAAGTACTTGAAGGTTACATGGGAGAGGGTTATCAACTGACCACCATGGAAAAAGTGCTTGGAATGGCACGAGCCAACTCGATTTGGCCGCTTCCTTTTGCTACCTCTTGTTGTGGCATCGAATTTATGGCCACCATGGGAACCAACTACGATCTGGCTCGCTTCGGAATGGAACGTTTGTCGTTCTCTCCGCGTCAGGCCGATTTGTTGATGGTAATGGGTACGATTGCCAAAAAGATGGGGCCGATTCTCAAACAAGTATATGCCCAAATGGCAGAACCCAAATGGGTGATTGCCGTTGGCGCCTGTGCCAGTTCCGGTGGTATTTTTGACACATATTCCGTGCTTCAGGGCATTGACAAGGTGATTCCGGTGGATGTGTACGTGCCGGGTTGCCCGCCACGGCCGGAACAAATTATCGACGGCGTTTTGAAAATTCAGGAACTCGTTAAACACGAAACCATGCGACGCAGGTATTCTCCGGAATATCAACACCTGCTTGATAAATATCAGATCGGATAAAATAGGCGTTGGCTTCCTGCCCAGGACTTTTAAACATCTTCGAGCAAGGAACGAACCCCGCAATTTTGAACATGTACGAACAAATTCTTGCCAGCATAGAGCAACAAATGCCCGGAACCGTACTTTCGTCCGATACGGCCCTGGATGGCATTCTTAATTTGAACACTTCACGCGAAAAAGTGCACAGCCTGCTGCAATTTCTTCGGGACGACGCCCAACTGCAATTCAATTTCCTGACGTCCCTTTGCGGTGTTCACTACCCGGATCGTACCGGACAGGAACTTGGACTGGTTTATCACCTGCACAGTTGGACCAACAACACCAGGTTGCGTATCAAAATTTCATTTCCTTCTGATGAGCCAAACGTGCCAACGGCTACTAACCTCTGGCCAACGGCAAACTGGATGGAACGCCAGGAATATGACTTTTTCGGGATTAATTTCGTCGGACACCCTGATTTACGACGAATTCTGAACGTCGACGACCTGGGTGTTTTCCCCATGCGCAAAGAATATAAACTTGAAGACGGCACCCGGACCGACAAAGATGATCGTTTCTTTGGCAGAGATGGTCACGTAGGTCAGACGTTTGAAACGAATTTAATAGACTAATACAGGCAGCAATGCAAGTTCAATCATATTTCTCTTCGCTTGATAACCTGGATGGGGAACTCGCAACCCTCAACTTAGGCCCAACGCACCCGGCAACGCACGGTATTTTCCAAAACGTTCTGAAAATGGACGGAGAAAAAATCGTCAGCGGCGAGCCCACCATCGGTTACATCCACCGTGCATTTGAAAAATTAGCGGAACGCCGACCATATAATCAAATCACACCGATCACCGACCGACTGAATTATTGCTCATCGCCGATCAACAACATGGGCTGGCATATGACGGTTGAAAAACTGATCGGATGTAAATTGCCCAAGCGAGCCGAGTACATGCGTGTCATCATCATGGAATTGTCGAGAATCGCCGACCACCTGGTGTGCAACGCTGTAATCGGTGTAGATACCGGAGCGCTAACCGGCTTTACCTACATGTTTCAGGAGCGTGAGCGGATTTACGATATGTTTGAAGAAGTTTGCGGCGCTCGCCTTACTACCAATATTGGCCGAATTGGTGGCATGGAACGCGATTTTACCCCTGCTTTCCATGCAAAATTGAAAGATTTTTTGAAAAACTTCCCGGCACGTTTTGATGAATTCAACAACTTGCTGGAGCGAAACCGGATCTTCATGGACCGTTGTATTGGCGCCGGCCCGATTGCAGCCGACAGAGCGATGGCTTATGGATTCACAGGGCCCAATCTCCGTGCAGCCGGTGTTGATTACGATGTGCGCATCATGAGTCCATATTGCAGTTATGAAGATTTTGAATTTGATGTTCCGGTAGGTTTGAATGGCGACACTTACGATCGGTTTGTGGTTCGTCAGGAAGAAATCAGGCAAAGTTTGAGAATCATTCACCAAGCTTACAATAACCTGCCTGAAGGCCCGTACCATGCGGAAGTTCCGGCCTTTTATTTGCCGGATAAACCAGAGGTTTATACCAAAATGGAGGCGTTAATCTATCACTTCAAAGTGGTGATGCAAGAAACGCCGATACCGGTTGGAGAAGTGTATCACTGCGTCGAAGGCGGAAACGGTGAACTTGGTTTTTACCTCATCAGTGATGGAGGCCGTACGCCTTACCGACTGCATTTCCGCCGCCCTTGTTTCATTTATTACCAGGCATATCCTGAAATGATTCGCGGCTCTTTATTATCCGATGCGATTCTGACCATGAGTTCCATGAACGTGATCGCCGGCGAACTTGACGCCTAATTCAGCGTGGGTGTGAGTGTGGAAAGGTGAGGGTAAAGAGGGGTAAGGGGAATTCAAATAACCAAAAAGGAACAACCAACAACGTACAACCAACAACAAATACAGATGCACGCAGTAGTAGAAAACGGAACTCCTTTCAAATACTCTGATGCCGCACGCACAGAGGTGTTGGGACTTTTGAAAAAATACCCTGAAGGCAAGGGCAAAAGCGCCATTTTGCGCGCTTTACACATTGCTCAAGAAGAAAATAGCGGCTGGTTGAGCGTGGCAGCTATGGATCACGTGGCCGAAGTATTGAGTATTACACCGATTGAAGTGTATGAAGTGGCTTCGTTTTATTCCATGTTTAACCTGGCGCCGGTTGGAAAATATGTGCTTGAGTTTTGCCAAACAGGCCCTTGCGCTATCGAAGGAGCGGAACGCATCATCACCTACACCAAACAGAAACTTGGAATTGGAAAAAATGAAACGACACCCGATGGCCTGTTTACCATCAAACAAGTGGAATGCCTGGGTGCTTGCGGCTATGCTCCGATGATGCAGGTAGGTGAATTTTATCATGAACACTTGAACGAAGCAAAAATCGATCAGTTTATTGAAGATTGCCGGTCCGGTAAAATCAACAAAGGCACCTGGAAAATGCACTAACCTTCGGTTGCACGGTTTAGAGGTTGGAATTCATGTAATTTGAATACACAATAAAAACCATTGAAAATGAAACATGTATGGCTTCTGTTCTTCGCATTGTGCTGGATCGCTTGTAAAAATGATCAAGCGCCAAATAATACAGTGACCGAGGCCCCGGCGCCAACCCAAACACCAACCTCAACACCAAGCCCTGAACCTGTTGCAAATGAAGAAACCAGGGATCAGCCGGTTATTGCTCAAGATGATCATTCAAAAGCGACAATCACCGGTTCAAACGTTACCATGAGAAAGGAAGCTTCCATTCAATCTGAAAAAATTGGAAGTTTTACCGCAGCTGAAAAAGTGGAAGTGTTGGAAAGCAAAAATGTGAACAACGATAAAGAAGCCATGCTTACCAAAGCAGTCACCCTGCAAGGCAGTGGCGGAGAAATAACGCTAACCAAAGGGAAAGCGGTGATTATTGAGGAGTACCAGTCGGAGCGAAATTTTTATGCTGTGAGCTATGAGGATCCCCAAAAAGGAAAACTCACAGCCGATATTCCGGCCGACGCCATTGAAACCATCAGTTATTCAACTTGGTACCGGGTAAAAAAAGCGAACGGTGAAATTGGATGGGTATTGGGAAAATTTTTGAAAAACTGAACACGGATTCGATGGATTTGCAGGATTTCACGGATTACAGTCAATTGGCTTTTAAAAATGGAATTAACTAAAAAAAACATAGATGAAATACTTGCCCGGAAGCCTGAAAGCAGGTACAAGTATTTTATCAGAACGGCGGCTTCAGAAGAAGAGGTCTGGGGGCTTGCTGATGAGGAAGGGTGGTTAATGTTGGAAGACGATACCGATAACAGTGATGTGCTGGCCGTTTTCCCTAACCCCGAGTTCGCAGAGATATTCCAGGAAGCGGGAGCGTTTGGCGAATTTCAGGTAGAGGCCCTTGATTTGTATGAGTTTTTGGAATGGATGGAGGATATGGAAGCCCAAAAAATCAAAGTTGGCGTATTTCCTACGCCGGATTTTCAATGTGCAGTGATGACGCCAGATCGTTTACTGGCTGATTTTCAGGCCGAATTTGACAAAGAAACAGAGTAAAAACACCGCAGCGCCACTTCGGTGACATAACAATATGGCAAGAAAACTCTTACTCGAACACGCCCATGTGGAGGGCATCAATACCTACGACGTGTACCGCAAACACGGCGGTTATCGCTCCGTAGAAAAAGCGCTCAAAACCATGACACCCGATGAAGTGGTGGAAGAGGTGAAAAAGAGCGGACTTCGCGGACGCGGAGGTGCAGGCTTTCCTACCGGTATGAAATGGTCGTTTCTGGCTAAACCGGAAGGCGTTCCACGCTACCTCGTTTGTAATGCTGATGAAAGTGAGCCAGGTACCTTCAAAGACCGGTACCTCATGGAGAAAATTCCACACCTTTTGGTGGAAGGGATGATCACTTCCTCGTATGCATTGGGCGCTAATACTTCCTACATCTACATCCGCGGTGAGTATTCCTGGATCCTTTTTGTCCTTGAAAAAGCCATAGCCGAAGCATACAATGCCGGATGGTTGGGAAAAAATATCCTGGGAACGGGTTATAACCTCGATTTGTACGTAAATATTGGTGGCGGCGCCTATATCTGCGGCGAAGAAACAGCGCTACTGGAAAGCCTGGAAGGGAAACGAGGCAACCCACGTATCAAACCGCCATTCCCGGCAGTAAAAGGCCTGTGGGCGAGCCCAACCGTGGTAAATAACGTGGAAACCATCGCAGCAGTCGTACCAATTGTAAATGACGGCGGCGATGAATATGCCAAGATCGGGATTGGGAAAAGCACCGGTACCAAGCTGATTTCTGCCAGTGGAAATATCAACAAACCTGGCGTGTATGAAATCGAACTGAACGTACCGGTTGAAGAGTTTCTTTATTCTGACGAATACTGTGGGGGTATCAAGAACGGAAAAAAACTGAAGGCCTGTGTGCCCGGTGGCTCCTCTGTTCCTATTTTGCCGCACTACCTGGTATGCAAAACAGCAGCGGGCGAACAACGCCTCATGACTTATGAAAGCCTGGCTGACGGTGGTTTTGCCACCGGCTCCATGCTTGGCTCCGGCGGGTTTATTGTTTATGACGAGGATCAATGTATCGTACGCAATACCTGGAATTTCAGCCGCTTTTATGCGCACGAATCCTGCGGCCAGTGTTCACCCTGCCGGGAGGGCACCAGTTGGATGGAAAAAGTGCTCCATCGGATGGAACACGGACAAGGCAAAATGAGTGATATCGACTTGCTCAGCGATGTAGCTAAAAAGATCGAAGGCAACACGATCTGCCCGCTCGGCGATGCTGCCGCATGGCCTGTCAGCGCGGCTATCCGCCATTTCCGCGAGGAGTTCGAATGGCACGTGAATGAGCCGAAATTGTGTATGGAGCGGAATTACGGGTTGGTGAAAGAACCGGTGACAACGGTCTAAATGCTCTTGATATGAAAAATGAACATCTTACCAGTTTTAGGGTCGAAAATTTCAAAAAATTCGACGCGCTTGAATTGACCGATATCGGGCAATTCAACCTGTTTGTTGGAGACAATAATGTAGGTAAGACAAGTTTATTAGAATCAATTGCAGTTTTTGGAAGTTTCAGCTTGAACCCTGATTGTTTATCTAAGGTTTTTAATG
>JAEUUR010000421.1 GCA_016787465.1 Saprospiraceae bacterium
AGGGGTAGCCGTCAATATTTTTGTTGAGGGTGAACATCACCTCGACAAGCGGATTCTCACCATACAAAAAGGCCTTGCCCGGGTCGCTTTCGGCGCTTATGAAAAAGACCGGGATGATGAATTGCAAATTTTTCCGATTGGTTGTAACTACTTTTTCGGCGATGCTGAACGGGATGAGGCAAAAATCATCGTTGGCGACCCCTTATTCGTCAAAGATTATTGGGAACAATACCAACAAAATCAGGCAGCAGCCATCACCAAACTTTGTAATGATATCCGGGCGGCTTTGATCCGGATTTGCTACCATATCGAAGATAAAAACGACGACCGGTTGGCGAATCAATTGCTGCTGCTGCGGCGTAGCAACCACCCGGATACCATGCTGCCGATCGTTCACCACCATGCCGATCATTTTTTTGAAGAAAAAGCCATGTTGAATGGTTTGAATGCATTGCCTGCCGATGAAAAAGAAGCGCTCAAAAGCAACGTGGACGCCTATATTACCGCACTTGAGCTATCAGGCCTGGAGGATGAAACATTCGTTCAACCCCAACAAGGACATATTTCATGGGTCGTATTTTTCATCCTTGCCGCAGCGCCTGCACTGGTAGGGTATATTTTAAGCCGGCCCGCACACTTACTTTCAAGTTATGTATGTAAAAAAGCAGTCAAAAAACGGGAGTTTTACACCAGTGTACTCCTTGGCGTTCGAACCTTGATTAACTTCCTGATTTACGTAACTTTCGTTTTGAGTGGACTGATCAGCGGTATGACGTGGTTGATCGCGATGGCGTTTTTGATGCCAATTTTGATCTGGGTGTTTGTTTTTTACCGGGAGCGTTTCCATCACTGGCGCATGGCTCGAAAAGCATGGAGTCATCCCAACCGGGAAAAAATTATGCTTTTGCGAAACGCGATCACGCTTCCTGCTGAAGCACAATAAACCCTGGGTCGAAGGAGTTCAGGTTGCTTTTCAGGGTTTGCAAAAATGCATCTCCATATTTAAGCAGGTAAGGCAAAAAATTGTCGCTGCGTTCCTGCAGACCATTGGCGGGAAACAACTTGGCCTTCAGGGCGCGCAACTGATTGATCGACACTTCATGTTTTTGTTTTTCTGCACGAAGTAACCGACTTTCCCATTGTTGCAGCGAAGCTGCAGTTTTAACCAAATCTGCCCGAACAGCTTTGTCGAGCGTTGGGTCGATGGCAGCAGCTTTTGCAGCTACCGATTCGTAAATGGTTTCGAGTGACTTTAATTCGGAAGCCAAACTTACTTCTGCATCTGCATTTTTCGATACAAATTCCCGGATAAGCATTTCGGAATCATTGAACAATTCCTGCGCATTGAACCCGAATTTATCCAGTTTTTTTTGAACCTCCTTGTCGAGCCATAACACGGAATGCCGACGAACAAGCATTGGAAAGTGTATTCCGAAGTGTTCAAACTGGCTTTTTCTTTCCAGCCAATAGGCCAGCTCGCCTCCACCGCCGACATAGGCCAGGTTGGGCAGGATCATTTCTTGAAACAATGGGCGCAGCACCACGTTGGGGCTAAACTTTTCGGGATGGTTTTCAACTTCAGCAAGCATTTCTGCTTTTGAAAAAACGAAGTGTGTATTTAAGATTCTAAAGGTTTCGTTTTCACGAACAATACGCTCCCGACCACCTTCATGCATGTAAAAAAGGTTGATTTCCCTGGGCGATGCTTGGGTTTTAAAGCCTGCTTCCTGGAGTTTTTGAATGGTTTCGTTTACAAACCTGAATGAAGGTTGATCCGTCAACTCAGCCTGAATGACTGGAATAAAATGTTTTTTGAGGTCGGCGTGGTTCATATTCAAAACCACCAAACCGAATGCGCCGAAAAATTCATTCAAAAGCGCCTGGGTTGCCTCAGCAAAATTGCGCGTTCCTGAATAGGCATCCGAAACTTTCCGAAATAATGCTTGGGCTGCTTCGCTTTCCCCCAGCATGGTTTGCACTTCTGTGAGCGCGGCTTGGGTGGTGGAGGCCGGCATGCTGCCTACCGGGCCACCGAGACCGGGCTCCCACGTAATTCGTTTTCCAAAAAGGTTGGCGTGGTTTAACTCTTCCAGATCGTGGTCTTCGCTTCCAAGTACAAACACGGGAATTACCTTCTTTCCTTGTTTGTTTTGGCGGGAAATTTCTTCTGCTAAATTAATGGTTGTCAGTGCTTTGTAAATAAAGTAGAGCGGGCCTAACAAAAAACAGGGCTGATGAGCAGTAGTAATGGTGAATGTGTTTTCATCCTGCAAGGCTGTCAGGTTGTTAATCACAGCCGGATGTTGATCAAGGGAACTGTATTGCTCTATGAGTACATTTACCAGGTCGACCCTCGGCACAGAAAAACGCGAACGGACATCCAATACAGTGTCAAAAGTGGGCAGGGTAGGGGAATATGTGAAGAATGGTTTTAAGGTTGGTGAACCGGTAGCGTACGCAATATCGGTTTTCGAAAGTTGGGGAATCTGGGTAAAAGGGACAATTGTTTTTTTCATGTCGATGTTTAGCGGCTCTTAGAACAAGTTGTCCAGCATTATGTTTAGCGGCTTCTTTCTTATTCCAACGTGTCCAAAAATTCTTTTATGCTTTGGTTTAACTTGTTGATTTGACCTTGACGTTGTTCTATGGCTGAGTTGTTTAATCGTTTCGACCGCTTTAAATAATCCAGCGATTGAGCGGCTTCTTTGATCCAGGGGAATGCTTTTTGAACTTCCGTGGTGATTCGTTTTTTTTCAGACGCCAAGGTATTGTTTTCCAACGCTTTTTGATATTGATCCAGGCCGGAGCGATAATACAAGCTAGCCTGATTGAACCGCATGGCATAGCCTTCCTGGTGCAAGTTAAACAGCGTCAGGCGTACGTAATCTTGCCCGAGTGAGGATGAGTTGTCTTCAATTTCATTACACAGATCGGCCAGGTCTTCTAAAATGGGGTTCATTTTGGAAGCGACCGACTTGGCATTTGATTGATTGCTGTCTGGGTTCAATGCGTTTGAAACCTGGCTTGCATAGATGAGCCGACGTCGCCTGATCTCCAGCGCTTTTAATGAATAATCTCCTTGAAAAACGCGTTGCTGACGGTCACGTATAAAATCATAAACGGGCGGAATTGTAAGGAGTTTTTTTATTTCATCGGCTGCCAGATCGTAGGTGATTCTAGCCGATTTCATGGCAGATTCGGCAGTTGACTGGAATTTTCCTGCACTTTTTTCTGCAAGCAGGTTTTGAGCAAACAAGGCATACCGTTCAGCGAGTTGCAAATCTACGAGGCTCAGGTTGTGCCACAATTCGTAACAAGTATTGTTCAGTTTTTGACAATTAATGATCCTCGCCACTGCATGGTAATAGTCGTGCATCACATTGGAAATTGCCTGCAGATTGGATAAAGAGCTTTCATCCACATTGTCGCGGGAAAGGTGGTGGTTGTGTTCAAACATGGCAGCCCAGGCGTCGCCGCGAAGTTTTATGAGGATGGCTTCTACATCCTGCGAATCAAAAAACTTGTTAGCCATGGCCCTGCGGTCGGGCTCGGTGAGTTGATCGAACAAATCCCGGGCTCGTTGGTGGTAACGCGCCATCAGGTGAATGTTTTCAAAAAAAGGTGCAGTGTCGAGTGGAATTTTTTCATCTAAAATGGAATGGTCGGCCAGGGAGTCGAGACGCGCCCGGAGGTCGAAGAACAAACCCCAGTAGTTTTGGCCAAGGGCAAAAATGACCCGTTCATTACCGCCGTTGAATGCCAGAATGCGGCTTTCTGATTGAAACATCCGTTGAACAGAATCCAGTGCCAGCCATTGTTGCAGGGTATCGTGGAAGTGAAAGACAGGTTCCCGCCGCTCACGTACATATCGAAGAATCGTGGCATAATCGTCTCTGCGGAATTGCTCTTCGGTGATGGGGTTTTCAAGCAGTTGCCAGGCCGGGTCGTCGGGCAAGTGGTTGAGCACGAATTTCTCCGGCGACGCCATAAAATACTTGTCGTTCACCGTCCACAATTGATCTCGAGTAGGTACGCTCCAGGTTGGGTCGAACAGATACCAGCGGTCGAGCACTTTTGCGGCAATCCAGGCATGTCCGATTTGCGGCACTTGGCCATCTTCATCTTTGACGATTCCTGTAACCACCTGGCAATCGATACCGCAGGCATCGGCAAGTGCCTGAAACAGGTTTGCAAACCCCTGACACACGGCGGTGCGGTTGCGCAATACCCGATCCGGGCGCTGCCGTTCCAGGTGGTCGGGCGTGGCCCAGATTTCAGATTTATTACTGGTGTCGAGATACCGGATATGGAGGGTCACCCAAGCAAAAATGGCCCGGACACAACCGCGTTGATCGGGCGTATTTTTGTAAAGATGCTCAGCCAGGCGATCAACGGAAGCGGCGGTTCTGGCGGGTGTATTGCGCGCCAGCTCGTCCATATCAAAATCAGTTTGCGCATTCAAAAGGGGCGCAAACAGGAGGAAACCTAAAATCGGCAGAATTTTCATAATGGAGCGCAGAGGGAATATTAGTTTTGTTGGTTCATAACTCATCTGTCTGCTTGTGTATTGTATCATCGTTGAAGACGAGCCCATAGCCGCCGGAATCCTGGAGGATTTTATCCGTCAGGTTCCGTTTTTAAAATTGGTGGGCAAATGCCCGGATGCGGTGTATGCCGCTGAAGTTTTACTGGAACAACCGGTAGACGTCATGTTTTTGGATTTAAACTTACCCGGCTTAAAAGGCCTGGACTTTTTGCGCACCCTGCAACGACCGCCACAAGTGATTCTAACCACCGCACATCATGAATTCGCACTTGAAAGTTATGATCTCGGCGTGGTGGATTATCTGCTCAAGCCCATTGATTTTGACCGGTTTATAAAAGCTGTGTTAAAGTTAAATAAATCCGTGGCTCTGGTGGAACGTCCTTTTCATTTTTTTAATGCCAATAAAAAGATGGTACGTGTCTGGCTGGATGAAATCGTGTATGCAGAGAGTTTCAAGGAGTATATCAGGTTGCATCTGAAAGGTCAAAAAAGCATCACCACCAAATTTCAATTGGGCGAACTGGAACAACTGTTGGCTGGCCAGGGATTCACCAGAATCCATCGCTCGTATTTGGTATCGCTGAATCTGATCGATGCGTACGGTAATACGTTTGTAGAAGTAGCCGATCATGAATTGCCGATTGGCAGACAGTACCGCGATGCGGTTTTGGAGCTACTCAGAAACCTGTAATTGGCAACTTCATCGTACGTTTGCAGCATGCCTCAGGATAAAATAGTGATTATTTCTCCGGCCCACCCGCTGCGCGGCGGCATTGCAGCCTCCTCTGAGCGCCTGGCGCAGGCTCTTCAGGAAACGGGTGCAGAGGTGGTGATGTTTTCTTTTTCCCTCCAGTACCCGGCATTTTTGTTTCCCGGTAAAACGCAGTTCACCGACGACCCCGCGCCGGCAGGATTAGATATTCGTACCCTGATCAATTCGGTGAATCCTTTTAATTGGTTGCGGGTTGCCTGGCTGTTGGCCAAAGAAAAACCCGACTTGGTGGTGGTGCGGTTTTGGTTGCCGTTCATGGGGCCAAGCTTGGGAACGGTGCTTCGTTTGGGCCGTTTGTTTTCCCGAAAGCGATTTAAAACAACCGGACTGGTCGACAATATCGTACCCCACGAAAAACGATTTGGAGATAAAATGTTTGCGGCCTATTTTGTTGGCGCCTGCGATGATTTTGTGGTCATGTCGAAATCTGTGGGTGAAGAAATCCGCGGATTTGCCGCCAAAGCGGTGCGATATGCGCCGCATCCGATCTATGATACTTATGGTGAAACCATTCCTCAAGCAGCGGCACGTATGCAGTTGAACTTGCCCGAACAAGGCCCAATCGTATTGTTTTTTGGGTTTATCCGCAAGTATAAAGGGTTGGATTTGCTGTTGGAAGCCCTCGCGCATGCGCCTGGCGTACGTGCGCTGGTGGCTGGCGAGTGTTATGAAGATTGGAGTTTTTACCAGGAGTTGATCGACCGGCACGGTTTGAGTGAACGAGTTACGGTTTATTCCGATTTTATTCCGTCCGACCAGGTGGCGGTGTATTTTTCAGCGGCTGATTTGGTGGTGCAGCCTTACCGAACTGCGACTCAAAGTGGAATTTCGCAAATAGCCTATCATTTTGACAAACCGATGGTCGTAACCAGGGTAGGGGGATTACCTGAGATTGTAACTGAAGGTGTATCGGGCTATGTCGTATCGCCGGAACCCCAGGCGATCGCCGCAGCTATCCGGGATTTTTTTGAAAACAGCCGCGCTGAAAAAATGACGGAAGGGGTACAGAAAGAGAAAAAGCGGTTTGGTTGGGAGGGCTTGGTGGCGGCGCTGTTGAACAGGGGGTGAAGTGAAAACGCCTTTTTAAGGTGATTGCTTAAATATCCCTCGAACTTACCCAACCCCAAAAACAAAAAAGCCAACCACCTGATCATCAAGGTGTTGGCTTTGATTTTTGTGATCCCGACAGGACTCGAACCTGTGACCGTTTGCTTAGAAGGCAAATGCTCTATCCATCTGAGCTACGGGACCCGTTACAGGGCGCAAAGGTATAAATTTTCGATCACTCAACCGAGGGCCGGATGCAAAAGTTCCTTTCCGTATCTTTCGGGCAAACTTCGGATAATATGGAAATTCCCCCTGCATCGAATGTTCAAATAGAGGAAAGCTGGAAAACGGTTTTGGCTGAAGAGTTTCAAAAACCTTATTTCGCGGCGATTAAATCATTTTTGGTTGAAGCCAAAAAAGCCAATAAAACAGTGTATCCGCCCGGGCCGCTGATTTTTAACGCCTTTAATAAAACCCCGTTCGACCAGGTTAAAATTGTAATTCTCGGTCAGGATCCTTATCACAATCCCGGGGAAGCAATGGGACTTTGTTTTTCGGTGCCAAAAGGCGTCAGAGTGCCGCCTTCCCTCGTAAATATTTACAAAGAAATCAATTCAGAACTGGGCATTGAACCTGCCAAACACGGCGACCTCACTCATTGGGCGGAACAAGGTGTGTTATTGCTCAATGCCATGCTCACCGTGGAAGGCGGAAAACCAGCCTCCCATCAAGGCATCGGCTGGCAAACCTTCACTGATGCGGTGATCAAAACTATATCCGACCAAAAAGAAGGTGTCGTTTTTATGCTCTGGGGCAATTTCGCCAAAGGCAAAAAAGCCCTCATCGACCCTTCAAAACACTTCGTGCTGGAAGCTGCACATCCTTCCCCACTGGCCGGAAATGCATTTCAGGGCTGCGGACATTTTGCCTACGCCAATAAAATTTTGGAAACCCAGGGAAAGGAACCGATTGATTGGAAACCCAGGTGATTGATTCGATTGATCCGATTGTTTCGATTGTTTTATTTACGGCGCTATGCGCCTATTTTTTTCAAAGCATAGCCCAATCGAAAAACGGGGCTTGAACCGCGAATTTACTGGATTGTTGGATTTCGCAGATGAAGGATTGGCCATTTGACAAAGTCAACCAATCGGATCAATCGAACCAATCGGATCAAGTATGTGGACAGAATTAGTTTTGGGGAAAATGTTCAGTTTCTGCAGATACCTCCCTACGGTCGGTATGACTGCTCACACAGAGGAAAACCAAGTTCATCGGATTTCTCACTTCGTTCGAAATTTTCCCCAACACAGCATATTTTCGAGCGTCAGCGAGAAAACTGAT
>JAEUUR010000487.1 GCA_016787465.1 Saprospiraceae bacterium
GTAATCTCCATAAATTCCCTGGCCAATCCAGTGCATTTCAAGTCGCAAACACCATGATTCGTCGCCAAACTGAGTTAATCCTACCTCGCTGTTCATACCAAAGGTACCGGAGGTGGTAAAGTGTTTTTGAAATTTGATGATCTGCCACCTGCCATCGCCGGCGTCTTCAAAAACTGCTGCGCTCACCTGTGCCCCGCAAGTTGGACAAGCATTGATTTCGCCATTTACATAATGATAGGTTTGAAAAACAGCAACCGCGCGGTTTGTACTCATCGAAGTGAAATACAAAATGGTATCAAATGCTGAATGTACCAGCCCATCGTCAGATATATTGGCAGTGACCAAATCAGAAAAACTGAGCGGCTCCCATATCACCTCTTTCATGTCGTTGAGCGAATCGGAATCAAATAATCGGATCAATAAATCTTCGTGATCGTTCAAATTGAATAACTCCGGGTTAGCGGTTTGAGCAAGTAAATTCCATGAACAAACAGATAAAAAAAGCGCTGGAAAAATGCTCCGAATCGCAAAACTTTTTCTGTTCGTATAATTTTGTAATTCAATCATTTATGCAAAATAAATTGAAAATTAAAAGACAAAATAATGCGCAGTTGAAAGAGATGTTTTTACAGACAACCGGCTACCCAAAACAACGGTTTTCAAAAAATATTTTAAAAAAAATACCAAAAAAATTTGGTGGCTACAAATTTCCGCCTGCAACTTTGCAGCAGTTCTTTATAAACCGTGTGCTTTGAAATTTCAGTTTCAAAAGTACACAGACTTATCCAGAAAGGCAGAGGGACCGGCCCGTTGAAGCCTTGGCAACCTGACCGCATTTAGCGCAAATGCGATTAAGGTGCCAATTCCGTCCCGAAACCTCGGGACAGATAAGTCGGAAGGCATCAGCCAATTTCTCTGCGCAAGAAATTGTCCCTTCCGGCTTGCCGGAGGGGATTTTTTTTATCCCTTCGGGCAAGCGCACAACAACCCGGCGTCCTTGCTTTTTCGGTAAGTTTTTTTTGGATAAACCATTAAAAACACTGAAAAAATGCAGGAGATCACTAAAATTCTTCACTCACTTCCCATTGATCCGCTTACCGGATCCATTTCTACCCCCATTTATCAAACTGCAACCTTTGTGCAGGAAGCGCCAGGCGAACACAAAGGATTCGATTATGCAAGATCGAATAACCCTACACGTCAGGTATTGGAAACACTGATTGCTGAATTGGAGCATGGCCAACGCGGGTTGGCGTTTGCCTCCGGATTGGCAGCCATAGATTGTGTGCTGAAGTTGCTGAGCGCTGGCGATGAAATCGTAGCAGTTGATGATATTTATGGCGGCTCGTTCAGGTTATTTACCCATGTGTATGAAAAATTCGGCATTAAAGTCAAGTATGTGGATACCACGGAATCCAAAGAGCTTTTAGCAGCACTTTCACCAAACACCCGGCTGGTATGGCTTGAAACGCCCACTAATCCAACATTAAAAATTTCAGATATCGAAGCAATCGCCAGATACACCCATGCTGCGGGAGCCTTGTTGGTGGTGGACAACACGTTTTGTAGTCCGGCAATCCAAACACCACTATCGCTTGGCGCCGATATTGTCATCCATTCGGCCACCAAATACCTTGCCGGGCATTCGGATGTAATTGCCGGGCTTTTAGCGGTAAAAAACCCGGAACTTGGTGATCGACTCAAGTTTATTCAAAATGCAAGTGGCGGCATTTTAGGGCCGTGGGACAGTTGGTTAACCATTCGCGGCATTGAAACCTTGCCTTTGCGCATAGAAGCGCACTCCCGGAATGCACTGGCTGTAGCAAAAGCCCTGGAAACACATGAAGCGGTAGAATCGGTCTATTACCCGGGTTTGCCATCGCATAAAAACCATGATATCGCTACAAAGCAACAAAAAAGTTATGGCGGCGTGGTGTCATTTAAATTAAAAACAGATACCCAGGAAGCTGCCCGCCTGTTTGCAACGAACACCAACTTGTTTAAATTGGCTGAAAGTTTGGGAGGCGTAAAAAGTTTAGTTTGCCACCCGGCGTCTATGACCCACAAAAGTATTCCAGCTGAAAAACGTCAATCCAGTGGCGTCAGCGATTCCCTGATCCGGCTTTCATGCGGCATTGAGGCATCTGTTGATCTGGTGCAGGATGTCATTCAAGCTTTGAATAAAATTTCAACATCTCCTTCCATCGCAATTAAAACCCAACATGTAGCTGTATGAAAATCGGACTATTTGGCTTTGGTTGTGTTGGGCAGGGGCTATGGAAAGTGCTACACGAAACAAAAGGTGTAAAGTTGGAAATCAAACGAATTTGCATCAAAAATCAGGACAAAGCACGCCCGATTCCCGCCGGTTTTTTCACGACAAATCCTTACGACATACTCGACGATCCGGAAATTGATGTTGTGGTCGAATTGATTGACGATGCAAATGCGGCGTATCAGATTGTAACGGAATCACTGAGGCGGGGAAAAGCAACGGTATCTGCTAACAAAAAAATGATCGCCCATCATTTGCCGGAGTTGTATGCCTTGCAACAAAAAACGGGTGCTTCTTTTTTGTATGAAGGAGCTTGTTGTGCCAGTATTCCCATTATCCGAAACCTCGAGGAGTATTACGACAACGACTTGCTTACCTCGGTAGAAGGAATTTTTAACGGCACCACCAATTTCATTTTGAGTAAAATATTCGAAGAGCACCTTTCTTTTGATCAAGCCCTGCAAACAGCCCAGGAATTAGGTTTTGCAGAATCTGATCCAAGCCTGGATATCGAAGGTTTTGACCCAAAGTTTAAACTGTGTATCCTGTTATTACATGCTTTTGGTGTGTTTATTGAGCCGGAAAAGGTGTTTCACCATGGAATTCATCGTTTAAATGATTTTGACATCAATTATGCCAAAAGGCAAGGTGGCGTCATCAAACTGGTAGCTCGCTGTTACAGAAATGGAAATCAGATCGGCGCTTATTGTATTCCCAGGTTTGTTCCAAACGAACATCGGTACCAATCTGTAAAAAATGAATACAACGCGGTGACACTGGAAAGCGCTTTTTCTGAAAGACAATTGTTTGTCGGTAAAGGCGCCGGCGATAAACCGACGGGTTGCGCGGTACTTTCGGATATTTCAGCACTGCGGTACCAGTACCGTTATGAATATCGAAAATTTCAACAAAACGGCGCCGCATTTCATGCCGGCAACACTGAATTAAAAGTTTACGTACGGCATCGTCGCGTTGGGCAAGTGGCTGAGCAGGATTTCAGCCATATCTCCGAGCGGTACATTTCAGGCAATTACCACTATTGGATTGGGCAAATTGAACTCCGTAAATTACAAACTGCAGAGTGGCTCCATGATCCGGAAGTCAATTTGATTGAAGTCGCCTAGTGGTGCGTCAAATCTAATTTTTTATCAAAGTTTCCGCTCCGATACCAGGCATGACAACCTGATAAATACCGGCGGGCAATTGGCTCAAATCCAGTTGCAGCATATTCTGGCCGTTCACTTGCTCGATTGATTTATTGATCAGTGTTGCTCCCTGGCTGTTCAGTACCAACAGTAAGTTTGAACTCGTTGATTTGGCTTTGAAAAGTATTTGTACCAAACCTGAAGATGGGTTTGGTACAATGCTAAAGCTGTGATGATGTTCAACTGGTTCTCCAAGGTTACTGCTCGGTTCGGCGCACAAATTATCCAGCAGAGCCTGGTATTTAGGCGCCGTTTGCAGATATGGAGCAGGTGTATCGATATCGTTCAATACGCCCCAGGAACCGTAAATGCTTTCCTGTCGGCTTGCCAGGCTAAAATTGCCGAATAGCCGGGAACCCCAATTACGAATAGTATCCAGCATGTCGTTGTAAAGTTGGTAAATTTCAGGGGTGTATTGAGCGTCATACATGGCTTGTTGATAGGGATATCCGATACCGAAAACATTTCCAACAAAATGCTGACCACCTTCATAATTGATAATTTCCTTTCCAAACAGTTTGATGTTGTTGTAATCTTGCCTCAGTGTCGGGATGAAAGTATGCCATGCATTTCGGGCATTGGCAACCACATCCTCTGGTGTCGAAGCGCCACTCAGCATTGGATTGCCCGAAACGCTATGGTCGAGCCCGAGGTAAGAAGTTGGCGAACCATAATCCCAATCTTCATTTTTTAATTGGGATAATATTTGTTCATTAAGGTCATTGTAGCCGGCTTGAAGGCCTAGCACACGTTTTACACGCGATTTTTGCGTATCAAAAACCTGATGCCAAATCATAAAGGTTTTCAATGCTTTTTCGGCCATAGCTCTTCCGTAGTTTAAATTAGCCGGCGCTGTGTTCACGTTGTAATGGGCTTGTGGAAAAATCCAGTTCCACACTTCGTTGCTGTATTCGAGGTAAATGATCAACTCAGGGCTTAATTGTGATTTGAATAAACTCGCCAATTCAGTTATGAATGCGCTATCGGCAGCATGTGGTATGCAAATCCAAACATCTTTATGCGTCTGATTTGCTAGCTGAATCATCATTTCGTAGGGTACGCCTTGGGAGGTGGCATAGGTAAAATGGGTCAGCGAAGTTCTTTCCAGCCACGAAACGGAATTATTGCTGTTGGTTGCGCCCCAATCCATAAAGCGCAAGGCTTCGAAGGGTTGGATTTTATCCAGAAAACCTTCGTAAAATGGTTGTGTTTCAAGGTTATCAAATTCATCTTCCAGGCGCAGTACCCGTATATTGCGAACATGGTTATTCGCATCTGAATAATCGATTCTGAAAAACAGGTTTTCAGCAACGTTTACATCGAATTGGATTCTGCCCGGCGTTTTTGAAGTTTCGACAGCGCCTCCCTGAACGGTCAACTCTCCTACTCCATCGTACAGCAACACATAGCTGTGGCCTGGCGGCAAATTTGCGCCTTCGGAAGAAATGACGTAACGAACTTTATTTGCGACGCCATTTAATAATTGCGGAATCTGAATAGGATATCCATCAGCATCCGTCTGAATTAAATCTGCATTTCCGTTGCTCCAGCAAAAACAGGGATCATCAAAAGCGATCAGATCGGCTCTCACATGTTTCATCAGGTTTTTTAACGGCCGTTCAGGAACCCAATCAGCGAAACCCGACATATTGGTTCCAATGCCCATGTGGCAAATCTCCTGCTGCCATCCCGGACACGAAGTGCTGTCGACCGGAACGAACAAATTGAAATTGTCCTGACAACCGTTAGTTCCCTGTGCATGAAAACTATAAACACCTGCAGGCAAATTATTGTAGGTATTTCCGGAAAGTGTAAAAGCTTGACCGGTGGCGTTTGTCAAGGAATAAACTGCATTCAGGTTATTTAAGCGTATGGTTCCAGTTCCGCCTTGGCAGTCGGCTGTTTTTAGGAGTGTAAACGAACTTTGGCAAGGGAAATACCCCTCTGAATTACGGAGGGTGATGATTTTATGCGTTGAATGCGCCTGGCCACCGGGATCCGTCACAGTCAATCTTACCGGCACTTGGCCCAAAACCTGGAAGGTGTGGTTTTGTTCAACGCCTGTTGCTTCGGGCGTGCCATCACCGAAATTCCATTGATACGTTAGCGTGCCGCCTTCGGGATCGGTACTCGCGGCGCCGGAACAAAAAATGGAAAGTGGTATTTGACCATCGGTATCAGAAAGTGTGATTTGTGCGACGGGTGGCAAGTCAATGGTTGTTGTCTGATCTGGTGCGACGCAGGTGTAACTATTTGCCATCCTGATTTCATCGATGGCGCCATTTCCCGGATTGTTCCCCAAATAGGCTACCAGGCTTCTGAACCTCATCGGATTGGTGGTATGTGTTAATTCCGGTTGTGGTGTATTGGTTCCTAACGATGCCGGGTTGATGTAAAAATGAATGGAAATATTATTTGCTTCAAATGCCATCCTGATCACAAAAAAGGAGGGAGATCCAACGGTAATTGGCACGCTGGATACGAAGTATTCATCGCGTACTCGGAGCGTCCATCTCTTTTGCCCGCTGACTTCTGAATTGGAACCGAAGTAACCGAATTCAAGTTTTTCATTGGTGCAGCCGTCGCACCAGGGCAATTGGTTGTCGTGCAAGCCGGCATAAACCCATTCGGAGTTGTTTTGGTCCTTTCTGAGCAGTGCGCTCATCCACAATACGGTATCGGGTTGGGAGCCAATGGCAAGTTCATTTGCTGAAACATAGGCTTCAAATGGCCCAGCACTATTTGTATCGAGCCGTCGGCCTGCTGTATAATAAACCCGCCCACCCGAAGCGAATCGCCCGATGGTCTGTAAATCCTGATAATTAAATAAAGTCGCTCCGTCGTTAATTTGAAAACCTGGAATTACCTCATCATCATTCTGAACCAGCCAGGGGAACAACCATCCGGATCCGCCTTCTTTGTTATTCAGGGGTGAATTGGATAGGTAGTCAAACGGCTCATACGCCAAATAGGAGCAATTCTGGGTAAAAGACGGCAACCCCAAGCACATAAGCGCAAGGGGCATCATGTAATTTTTAAACATATTTTAATGCTTTCGGTACACTAAATCTAGGTAATAACGCTGTACCGGTTTGTGATTGAACAATGCAAGGGCTAGCAACCCAGCAATGAGCAGGCCAAACATCGGAGCCGGATAAAAAAGGAACACGATGATTCCAAAAACGGCAGCCCGAATGAATTCGAGGTAAAACACCCATTTGCGGTGTTCGAGAATGGCTCCGCAATTGATCAGGGTGAGCAGAACAAATACTGCAATGGCGAACTTTTGCCAAAAACCAAGCTGATGTTCAAACAACAAAAGAAAGAACAACAGGAACAAAGTCATAATAGTTTGGAGCAAAACATATCGGTTGAATGTATTTTGCAGGGGCACTTTTTGTGCGCTGTTGATTCGGAACCTTCTTTCAAGAATTGGGCGGATATCGGCATCCACTTTTTCCGGTGAACCAAAAATGACCTTCAATTTGGCTTTGAATCCTTTGGTACGACTAACGGCAACTCCAAGCTCAAGGAAATAGTGGAAATGCTGCCATAAGAAACTATAACTGTTCAAAGGTTTGGTCAAGCCATAAACTGGCGTTTGTTTTTCCTCCTTAAAAGTGCCAAACATTTTGTCCCAGATAATAAAAACATCGCCATAGTTTTTATCCAGGTATTCTTCATTAGAGGCATGATGCACACGATGATGGGAAGGCGTTACCAGAAAATATTCCAGGAAGCCTAGTTTGCCGATTGTTTGGGTGTGGGTAAAAAATGGATATACTCCATGGATAATCAGGATACCCAATATCATCTCAGCAGGAAAACCGATTAAGGGCAATATCGACCAAAAGGCAGTTCTGGCGAAAGCCTGCATGGTGGTAACACGAAGCGAGGTGGTATAATTGAACTCCGGGCTTTGGTGATGGACGATGTGCAGCGCCCAGAACAAGTTGATTTCGTGGCCGCAGCGGTGATACCAATAGAACAAAAAATCCGTTGCCAGCAACAAGATCACAAAATTATACCAGGTTGGATCTACATGCCAGATTGCATAATGGTGGTAAATATAATCGTAGATAAAATAGAAAAAACCCGCCGCGAATATGTCGGTTACCCTTTCAAAGATACCGACATTCATATTTGCAATGGAGTCAGCAAAATTGAAATATGGTTTGTTTTTTCTTTTTGCCACCCAGTATTCCAAACCGATGAAAAAGAAAAAAAACGGAACTGCTAAGGCTAACAGGTTTATATTCATAGCATTATACCGGGATACCAGTGTTTTGCAGGATGAGAAAATCGAATTTTTATAAGAGCAGAACGCCCGACCTTTCGCAAACCACCTTGTCTAAAAAAAAAATTTCCGGGTGCAAATATAGCGCCCGGAAATTTGACTGGAATGTTTGTTTGTCAACTAATTTTGATCACTCCACTTATTGATATTAATCAGCCTGTGTGGTTTTCCCTTTTTTCTTATCCTTTACAGGTTCATCAAAAGAAATGATCAATCCATCTTTAGCCTCATTGAGCGATGCGACCAAGGCTGAATTTTCAGCCGGATTTTCGCTAAGAATAAACTCCGCAAGCGGGTCTTCCACGTATTTTTGAATGGCACGATGCAAGGGTCGAGCGCCAAATTGAGGATCATAACCTTTGTCGGCAACAAATTCCTTGGCATCCTCCTTCAATCGCAGATTTAATTTCAGGTTGTTGAGTCGGATCATCAAACTACCCAACGCGTTGTCGATGATTTTGAAAATTTCTTCTTTCCCAAGTGAATTAAAAATAACCACATCGTCGATCCTGTTGAGGAATTCGGGAGAAAAAGTTTTTTTCAAGGCATTTTGGATCACCGTTTTGGAATTTTCTTCGGCTGCTACCTGTCGAGCAGCTGTAGCAAAACCAACCCCCTGGCCAAAGTCCTTCAACTGGCGAACGCCAATGTTGGATGTCATAATGACCAGTGTATTTTTAAAATCCACCTTTCTGCCCAGGCCATCAGTTAGTTGCCCGTCGTCGAGCACCTGCAACAAGATATTAAATACATCCGGGTGGGCTTTTTCAATTTCATCAAGTAACACCACTGAGTATGGTTTACGGCGCACTTTTTCAGTAAGCTGACCGCCTTCTTCATAGCCCACATACCCAGGAGGCGCGCCTATCAAGCGGCTAACCGTGAATTTTTCCATGTATTCCGACATGTCGATGCGCACGAGCGCGTCTTCCGTATCGAACAAATAACGTGACAAAGCGCGCGCCAGTTCGGTTTTACCAACGCCTGTCGGGCCCAGGAAAATAAAGGAGCCTACCGGTTTGCGCGGATCTTTCAGGCCAACCCGATTGCGTTGAATAGCTTTGGCAATTTTTGCAATGGCTTCGTCCTGGCAAATCACCATTTTCTTGATGTCGTCAGACATCGACACCAATTTTTTGCTTTCGCTTTGGCCGACTTTACGGACAAGAATGCCCGTCATCATGGCGACCACTTCTGCGATGTCTTCTTCAGTTACCGGATATCGAGTCACCTTACTTTCTTCTTCCCACTCCATTTTGGCGAATTCAAGCTGGCGCACCAGTTTACTTTCCTGATCGCGCAAATTGGCTGCCATTTCATAGTCCTGGTTTTTCACCGCATGGTTTTTCTTTTCTTTTACCTCTTCTATTTGTTTTTCGAGGCCTTCGATATGCTTGGGAACCGTGATATTTTTCAGGTGTACACGTGCGCCCACTTCATCCAACACGTCGATGGCTTTATCCGGCAAGAATCGATCGGTGATATATCGATCGCTCAGTTTTACGCAAGCTGTGATAGCCTCATCGCTGTAGGTAACATTGTGAAACTCTTCATATTTGGGCTGGATATTGCGCAAAATATGAATGGTTTCTTCCTGTGTTGGCGGGTCGACCATTACTTTTTGAAAACGACGATCAAGCGCGCCGTCTTTTTCTATATACTGGCGGTATTCATCGAGGGTGGAAGCGCCGATGCATTGGAGTTCACCACGTGCCAGGGCTGGTTTAAAGATGTTTGACGCGTCCAAAGATCCGGTAGCGCCGCCTGCACCAACCATGGTGTGAATTTCATCGATAAATAAAATCACATCGCGGTGGCGTTCAAGCTCAGTCATAATTGCTTTAATCCGCTCTTCAAATTGGCCGCGGTATTTGGTTCCTGCAACGAGCGCGGCAAGATCAAGCATAACCAATCGTTTATTAAACAAGGTTCTGCTTACCTTTTTTTGTTGAATGCGCAGTGCGAGGCCTTCAACTATAGCCGTTTTACCGACGCCTGGCTCACCAATCAGAATAGGGTTATTTTTCTTTCGGCGACTTAGAATTTGGCTTACGCGTTCGATTTCTCTTTCACGGCCAATAATCGGGTCGAGTTTTCCTTCTTCCGCAAGTTTGGTGATATCCCTGCCAAAGTTATCGAGCACGGGTGTTTTGCTTTTCTCCTGACGTTTTTGGCCGGATTGATAACCTCGGCTGCGTTCATCTTCTTCGTCAAAATCGCCGGAGCCTTCTGCTTGAGAAAACAGGTTTGGGTGTGTCAGATCCTGTTCGGACCGCACATATTCGAGTTCTTTTTTGAATGATTCGTAATCCACGTCGTATTCGTTCAAAATTTTAGTAGCGCTGGTGTCTGGATGTTTGAGCAAAGACAACATCAGGTGTTCGGGATGTACCTCTTCGCTTTTCATCATTTTGGCTTCTACGAAAGTAGCTTTCAACACACGCTGGGTTTGGGTAGTGACAGTGCATTCGCCGACGTACAAATTGTCGGCAGGCGGATAAGCACTGTATCTGGGTATGCTTTTTTCGAGTCTTTTTTTGAGATCCGAAATATCGACAAGCAAAGCATCGAGTACTCTAACCGGCAAGCTGTCGCGCTCAGTGATGATGCCGAGCAGCAAGTGTTCGGTTCCAACGTAGTCGTGCCCTAACCTCCGCGCTTCCAACCCACTTTGGTTGATGATCTGCTTGACGATCGGGGAGAATTTCTTGTTCATTGATTGAAAGAATTATGAAGAATTATTGGGGCCCTAGATGAACAACATTTTTGAGGAATGGTTTTCACGCTCCAAATGTATTGGTAGAATACCATAGCATGCAAGCCTTTTTAAGAAAAAACAGTGCCACCTTTAGTCAACTGCCGCAATGTCAGGTGATTCTATGCTTCATTATTAGAAAAAAAAAAGAGTATCCGTTACATTTGCCCCGTCGAAATCAACTGAAATATCCAAGATTTTGTCTTATTCTGTTTAAAATCAGCCAATTATGAAATATCGCATTGATAAACAGGAGCAATACTCCTTGTTGACGCTGGAGGAAGAGAACCTGAACTCGACCTTTGCTCCCGGAATGAAAAGTGATTTAATCCTGATGAGTCAGGAAGGAATCAAAAATTTTATTTTAGATCTTTCGCTGGTTAAATACGTTGACAGCAGTGGACTTAGCGCCATTTTGACAGGTCACCGGCTTTGGAAAGACGGAGGCAGTTTTGTTATTGCAGGCCCTCTTCAGCCGATGGTAAGTAAATTGATTGAAATTTCACGCCTTGAAACCATCCTGACAATCATCCCTACGGTAAGCGAAGCGATCGATTATGTGATTATGGAAAGCCTCGAACGAGAGCTTCAAAGCGGCGACGAGTAGTATTCCTTTTTACCATTAATCCGTTTATCATAGCGCTCATATTTTCCTTGTTATTTACCGCAGATAGCCTATTTTACATTTTCGAACTTAACCAATCTGTTCTTTTTAGATGTCAGAAATTCAAAACAATAAGCTGACCCGTATTGGGGTCTTCTACGACGGCAATTACTTTCTTCACGTTTCAAATTTTTATGCCTATCATCACAGCCGGAGAAGCCGGATCAGTATTGCCGGTTTGCATGAATTTGTTCGGTACAAAATTGCTGATGAGGAAAATAAAGATGTACATCTTTGTCAAATTGTAGATGCCCACTATTTCCGGGGCAGGTTATCAGCACAAGAAGCAAGCAGTGAAGGCAACAGGTTGTTTTACGACCGCCTTTTCGACGATATCCTCATGATGGAAGGCGTTACCACGCACTATCTGCCGGTTCGAACGATTCAGGGATACCGCCAGGAGCGTGGGATCGATGTGTGGATGGCTTTAGAGGCTTACGAATTGGCACTCCACAAGCAATTTGATGCAGTCGTATTGATAGGTTCCGACAGCGATTTTGTTCCCCTTGTCCGGAAACTACATACATTGGGAGTGCGCGTCATGCTGCTCGCTTGGGACTATGAATATTACGATGAGGAAGGTCGCAGACGTTCCACTGTAACATCACAGGATTTATGGGAAGAGGTCACCTATCCGGTAGCTATGCAGGAAATGATCGATTCGCGGGATGAAGAATCCAACTTTCAAATCAATCGGCTTTTTGTAGAAAGGAAACGGGTTAACTATGTTTCTGAGGTAGAAAATGTGCAAATTGAAGAAGATGGCGAGGCAAAAACCAGTACTGTTTTCAGTTTAAAGGACGGCTATGGATTTGTCAGCTTCCCGCAAACCAACAACCTGTTCTTTCATCATTCTTTCCTCGTAGATACCGATTTTAACGACCTGCGCGAAGGCGATACGGTGGAATTTACCCTCAGTCGGAATGACCGTGGTGAACCCATTGCTCGCAACGTCAAGTTGATCAGATAGGCTACTTTAAATACGATTAGAGTGATAATGCCTTGGCTCGTTTTTTAAATTGAGTCAAGGCATTATTCATTTAAGCCCCCACCAATCTGTTACTGATTAGATTGTATTCTGTGTATTTCCTCTAAACTCAACGGAGGTTCCAGCCATAGGGATGCATTCGTTCTGATATATGTTTTCAATTGTTCCGGCAAATCTTCAAAATCTCCAACCCGATGGCTAACCAATTGAATCACACTTTTGCCGGATCCTAAAAAAGGGGGCAATTCCCCATACCGCCACCAGGTCAGTTGAAACTTTTGAACGGTTTTGGATGCATTCGGATTGTAAAAAAAGTCGAAGTTTTCATAAGCTTCGTATTTGCCCTTTGCCGTTTGGAAATTCATAAAAGCGGGAAAGGAAAAAACCAGGTTATTGCCGACTTTTTTAACTTTCGCAGTGGATGTTGGCCCTAATCGTGCTAAACGAGCGCCTGAACCTTGGGTTACGTACGTAACCAGCTCGTTCCCTTTATGTACGTATTCAATCACCTGATACGGATACTTAATGTGCGTAACCGGCATCCCATTCAGGCTATCAAGAATGGTTTCTTTGTCTTTGTCGAGGTATAAAAAAAGTTTCCGGTTCAATTGAATCACACTGTCTTCAGTTACTGGAATCTGGGTTGCAAGGTCAACTCCTTGCATCTTAGCCACCAGTTTGCCTTCGGGGTAAGCATAAACTTCTCCAAAACAATACCAAAGAACCGCTTTTTTACCGTTCCCAGCCCTCACATTGACCCATTTTTCAAAAATGTCTTTATCAAATTCAAGGTTTTGAGCTGATAATTGAGTGCAAAACAAAAGGGGCGCACATAAGAGCGCAAGCTTTATGTAGTTCATAATCAATACTTTAATAAAGAAAAGGATGGCCCACAGTGTTTGTACCGATCATTCAGGAGCAGAATTGCTCCAACAGGCAGGAATGTGTGATTAAATTTATGGCAAAAGTATGCACTATTTTCATCCCACGTACCTTTGATCTTCAACTCGATTTTGGCTGTTTAAAATATGATCAAACAATTCCTTTTTAGTCTGACGCTCATTTGCCTTTTGGTGGCTTGCAACACAGGCGGCGACCACGATATTTTTAAGCCGGGCAATGAATCCAGCAGTACACCACCTGCAACCACCCGGTTTGATTTATTAACTCCCCAACAAACTGGAATCAACTTTGTAGCCCAAATCAAAGATGAATTGAAATACAATTTTTTGGCAGACCCATACATTTATAACGGAGGTGGAGTTTCTGTGATTGATGTAAACAATGATGGATTACAGGACTTGTTTTTTACGGCCAGGCTCCAGGGTTGCAGGCTGTATTTAAATAAAGGCAATTTTAAATTCGAAGATATTTCTGAACCATCCGGCGTCTCTAAATTCTCAGGTTTAAAAACCGGTACGGTCGTCGTTGACATCAATGCCGACGGATGGCAGGATATTTATGTTTGCCGTACCTGGTTAACGCCAGTACCGGAACGTCGCAACTTGCTGTTTATCAACAATAAAGACAATACCTTCAGCGAACAGGCCGCGGCCTTTCAACTCGACGACCTGTCAGCATCCCAGCATGCTAATTTTTTTGATTATGACCGGGATGGCGACCTGGATTGTTATGTAGTCAACCATCCTGTCGATTTTAAAACGATTAATAACCTTGATCAAGGAAAACAAGCCGGTCGGCCTGGAATGCCTAAAAATGAGTGGGAGTCTGACCGTTTTTACCGGAACGATGGCGGCAAATTCACAGATTTAACTACTGCCGCAGGCTTACAAAACAGGGCATTCGGATTAAGCACCCTGGCTGCAGATTTTAACCACGACGGCTGGCCGGATTTGTTCGTTGGCAATGACTTTGTCATGCCAGACTTTTTATACATCAACAACCAAAATGGCACGTTTACCGACCGGGCTGCTGAATATTTCAAGCACACATCGAATCATACGATGGGAGTCGACTATGCAGACCTCAACAACGATGGACTGAGCGATCTGATCGCCCTCGATATGCTGGCCGAGCCGTTAGACCGGCGTCTTCGACTTTTAAATACCATGCAACGCACACGCGACCAACAAATGATCACAAATGGGTATGGGAAACAGGTAATGCGGAACGTTGTTCAACTGAACAATGGAAATTTACCTTTTTCAGAAATCGGATGTTTGACCGGAATGTATGCCACAGAATGGAGCTGGGCGCCACTTATTGCCGATTATGACCACGATGGAAATCAGGATGTATTTATTTCAAACGGGATTCAGCGGGATTTGAACGATGAAGATTTTTTCGCCTATACCGCCGACAGTATCAATGCCACCGGCGGAGTTAGTGCTTCAAGGTTCCCTGATTTCAGCAAATTTGTGGACATGGTACCCTCCAAACCGGTACACAATTACATGTTTCAAAACCTTGGCGGACTGGAATTCAGCAATGTATCTTCAAGTTGGGGATTTACAAAAGAGGGGTTTTCAAATGGCGCTGTATATGCCGACCTTGATAACGATGGCGACTTGGATCTTGTGACCAACAACCTGCAGGCGCCGCCATCTGTTTATGAAAACAAATGTGTAGGAACTAATAAAAACAACTGGCTCCAGATCAAATGTAAAGGAACGGCGCAAAATCCGTTTGGAATTGGCGCTAAGATAAAAGTATTCGATGCAAACAATGTGCTGATTTTGGCCCAGGAAATGACCAATGTACGCGGCTTTTATTCATCAGTTGAACCAATTATACAAGTTGGGCTTGGAAATCAAACTGCTTCGAAAATTGAAATTGAATGGTTAGAAGGCAGGCATCAAGAATTGGTTCAACAGTTTGTAAATCAAAGAATTATATTAGACATTCAGCAGGCTTCGGTGGGCGACCGTACACCTGCCCTACCCACAGCAAAAAAGTTATGGGAAGCGACCCCTGCATTGGAAGGATTGAAGTTTATCCACCAGGAAAACCAGTTTGAAGATTTTGATCGGGAAAAATTGTTGCCCTATCGTTTTTCAAGAAGAGGACCTTGTTCAGCAGTGGGTGATCTGGATCAAAATGGAACCGAGGATATCTATTTCGGGGGTGCATCCGGCCAAACCGGCCA
>JAEUUR010000489.1 GCA_016787465.1 Saprospiraceae bacterium
ATCAGTTGAAATAAACAGACTAATAAACGAAGTTTATCCAAGATCATGTTGACCAAAGCGCAAATTGGAGCAATTATTGGAGCGACCGTTTTATTCTCAGTTCTTTATTTTGGATTTGACAGACGTCCGGCAGACAATCACACGATTAACCAGTCGCGTTCAATCCAGGGAGAATCCATTAGCATTGAAACGCTGATAGAGGAAGCTAAAAAACGCCTTTCCGAGCAACAGATCAGTGAAATGGAAACACTTGAAGGCCAATTGAAAAGTGAACAACAAGATGCCTCCCGGATTGAATCCCTGAAAAAAATATCTGGTTTTTGGTATCGCGCAAATGAATTACCTCAAGCAGGCTTCTTTGCCGAAGAAATAGCGAATTTAGAAAATTCGGATTCCTCCTGGTCAGTTGCCGGCGCGCTGTTTTATACCGGATTAGTGCAATCACAGGATCAAAACGTCCGTGAATATTGCGCAAAACATGCGGTAAAAGCATTTGAAAGCGCCGCGTCATTGGCTCCGGAAATTGTTGAGCACCGGGTAAATTTAGCATTAACCTATGCTGAAAACCCGCCGCCCGATAATCCCATGCAGGCAGTTTTGATGCTTCGGGATTTGGAACAAAAATATCCGGAAAGCAGTTCCGTTTACAATGCACTAGGCCGCTTAGCCATCAAAACCGGGCAGTGGCAGAGAGCCGTAGACCGGCTGGAAAAATCCTGGAGCCTCGAAAAAAATAACCCAAACACACCATGCCTTCTTGCAAAAGCATATGAAGGCTTGGGAAATCAGGAAAAATCAACAGAGTTCGCAGCCCTTTGTAAAGGCCGTTGATCTCATAACTTATAACTCATAACTTTCAGAGCAGTATGCCTTGCGGAAAAAAACGTAAAAGACACAAAATTGCCACGCACAAGCGTAAAAAACGCCTCAGGAAAAATCGCCATAAGAAGAAGCGTTAACCATTCATCACAGGCACTTGGCGTTTCATGGTTCAACGTGCCAGGGTGTTCGATTGGCGTTTAATGTCGAAATCAAAACTTTCCGGAAGCCTCGTGCTACCGGAAAGTTTTTCGCTGTTTTGCTGAATAAACCTTACCCCTCGGTTTATAGTAGTTAATTGATTATTGCAATGTGCTTACAGGCAAGCATGTAACCCCTCTCCTTAGCTGCGATTTTGTCCGCCCAAGCAATGTCGAAACAGCCCTCCTTGCCGAATCTGTTGTTTAATTGCCAATTTGATTACAGCTCTACCAACTGCGAAATTTCGACTAAGCCATCTCTTAACGATCCTGTTACCAAGCCTTTACAGCTTGACTGAACCTGTCACGATACAGTGAAATCGTCGGGTGTTCGTGTAAAATATCACCCTCGTGGATAAAGAACTCATTATCAATGCCACCGACGACGGCGTTGAACTAGCCCTGGTTGAAGGCGGCAAATTAGCCGAACTTCATCACCAAAAAACCAACAACAATTTCACCGTTGGAGATATTTTCATCGGCAAGATCCGCAAATTAATGCCTGGTCTCAACGCAGCATTTGTGGATATCGGCCACCGAAAAGATGCCTTTTTGCATTACACAGACTTGGGACCAAAATTGCGATCTCTGGTAAAGTGGTCAAATGGCGTGATCAATGGAAGCATCAACACACACAAGCTCGACAATTTCAAATACGAAGAGGAAATTGTCAAAACCGGCAAAATTGATCAGGTAATCAGCAAACGCTGGCCGGTGCTGGTTCAAATTCTGAAAGAACCGATTTCTACCAAAGGCCCCCGGCTTTCCTGCGAACTTACTTTGCCAGGACGGTACATGGTCATCTCCCCTTTTTCTGACTCCGTTTCGGTATCAAAAAAGATCAGTAGCGCAGATGAACGTAAACGCCTGCATACACTTGCCGAAAGTATCAAGCCTAAAAACTTTGGCCTCATCATCCGAACCGCTTCCGAAGGTAAAAAGGTGCAGGAACTTCATGAAGAGCTTATGCACCTGATGGGCAAATGGGAAGAAGTTTTTAAACAGTTGAAAGCCTCGGCGCCTCCGGCGAAATTATTAAGCGAACTGGATAAAACGGGCAGTGTTTTGCGCGATTTACTCAACGATAGTTTCAGTAAAATCGTAGTTAACAACAAAGAAGTATATGCCGACATCAAGGCTTTTTTGCAAAACATGAGCCCTGATCAGGTAAACATTGTTCAGCATTATACCGGCAGTAAACCCATCTTTGATGCTTACGGCGTAACCAAACAGGTAAAAGCTTCCTTCGGAAAAACCGCCACCATGAATAGCGGCGCATACCTGGTCATTGAAAAAACCGAGGCCATGCACGTCATCGACGTGAACAGCGGCCACAAAATGACCTCCGCCGATGTTGAACAAACTATTTTGGCCGTTAACCTCGAAGCCGCCGAAGAGATTGCCCGTCAAATCCGATTGCGCGACATTGGCGGACTGATCATCATCGATTTCATCGATATGAAAAACCAGGAGCACAAACGGCAGTTATCGAAAGCCATGGAGGATTTCATGCGCAAAGACCGCTCGCAACATACGATTCTACCGCTTTCAAAATTCGGGTTGATGCAAATCACCCGCGAGCGCGCGCGTCCGGAAGTGGTGATCAACACAGCTGAAGTGTGCCCTACCTGCAGCGGTTCAGGGCAAATCAACCCAACTATTCTGCTCACCGACGATGTGGAACGCGATTTGGAATCCATCATGCAGTCGAGGCCGCGATCACCGTTGTCCCTACATACGCATCCATACGTGGAAGCTTACCTTACTAAAGGATTTCCGAGTCGGCGCATGAAGTGGTTCATGAAATTCAACAAGTGGATCAAAATCATGCCCGACAGCGATTACCATTTGTCAGAATATCGCTTTTTCGACGGCAACGAGGATGAGATCAGGCTGAATGGAATTTAGACTGGATGCTGGATACTAGATACTAGATGCTGGATACTAGATGCTGGATACTTGATACTTGATGCTGGATACTAAAAATTGGAGGTTTAATTTTAGATCAGATCTATTTATCCGGCATCTAACATCCAGCATCTAGTATCAAGTATCCAGCATCTAGTATCCAGCATCTAGTATCCAGCATCAAGTATCTAGTATCCAGCATCTAGTATCCAGCATCCCTACTCACTCGTAAATCTGAATTCGATTTTAGGGAAGTTTTCCTGAACCGTTTGTAGAATCCAGGCGGTTTCAGCCAGGAAAACAGTGTTTCCGTCATTATCCTTGGCGATATCTCTTTTCCGACGATCCAGGAACTCATCCATTGCTTTTGAGTCTTCAGCGTGTACCCAGCAAGCTTTGTACAGGTTGACCGGCTCGTAGCGACATTTAGCCCCGTATTCACTTTCCAACCTGTGTTGAATTACTTCAAATTGGAGCTGCCCAACAGTGCCCACGATGCGGCGACCATCGGATTGGCGCGTGAACATCTGGGCAACCCCTTCGTCCATTAATTGCTCTAGACCTTTTACAAACTGTTTGGTTTTTAGCGGATCGGCATTTTCAACGTACCTGAATTGTTCCGGAGAAAAATAAGGAATGCCTTTGAAATGCAAAATCTCCCCTTCCGTGAGCGTGTCGCCAATTTTGAAATTACCGGAATCATACAAACCCACCACGTCTCCGGGGTAAGCTTCTTCCAAAACTGTTTTTTTGGAAGCCATGAACATGGTCGGAGCCGGAAATTTCACATCGCGGCCCAGGCGAATATGGCGGTAGTTGGTATTTCGCTCGAATTTTCCGGAACAAATCCGGAAAAACGCAATCCGGTCGCGGTGCTTCGGGTCCATGTTGGCGAATATTTTGAACACGAAGCCCGACATTTTTTCTTCTTCAGGTCGAACAAGTCTTTCTTCTGTATAACGGGGCAATGGAGTCGGCGCTATTTCTACAAAACAATCCAGCATTTCTTTCACACCGAAGTTGTTCACCGCCGAGCCAAAAAACACGGGGCAGATATCTCCGCTCAAATAATCTTCTTTTTTGAACTCCGGATAAACGGTTTCTACCATTTCCACCTCGCTTCTCAACTCGCGCGCAGCGCTTTCTCCAATATGCGATTCCAGCTCTGAATTGGACAAATCCTCAAACACGATAATATCTTCATCCTCTTGCTTGCCGTGGGCTCTGAACAACACCAGCTTCTTCTCGTACATGTTGTAAACGCCCTTGAAGCGCTGCCCCATTCCAATCGGCCAGGAAAGCGGTCGCACTTTTACAGAGAGTTTTTGCTCGATCTCATCCAGCAAATCGAAGGCATCCTTGCCTTCACGGTCCATTTTATTAACGAAAAAGATGATGGGCGTAGCGCGCATCCGGCACACTTTGGTAAGCTTTTCCGTTTGTTTTTCGACACCATTGGCAACATCGACTACCACAATGGCGGAGTCGACTGCCGTGAGTGTCCGGTAGGTGTCTTCTGCAAAGTCTTCGTGGCCCGGAGTGTCCAGGATGTTGATTTGCAGGTCGCGGTATTCGAAGCCCATGACGGAGGTGCTTACCGAAATACCACGCTGCCGCTCGATTTCCATGAAGTCGGAAACAGTGGCGCGCTTGATCTTGTTGCTTTTTACGGCGCCTGCCGTCTGGATAGCTCCTCCAAAAAGGAGTAATTTTTCAGTAAGCGTGGTTTTGCCCGCATCTGGATGCGCGACAATGGCGAACGTACGACGCCGGTGCAATTCGGAAATATAAGACGACACAGGATGTTGGATGTTGATACTTGATAGGTAGCATGGGCTTCAGCCCGTCAGTAAGACGGCCTTCAGGCCGACGGATGATGCTTGCTGATGGCATTTGGGGGCGCAAAGGTAGACATTTTAAGCAAAAAACTAAGGTTTGTACTGTCGCAAAACATGTACCACCTGCTCAATCATTTGCTGGGAAACATCCAGATGCGTCACAAAACGAATCGTTTGCGGGCCAAACACAGAGGCTTTGATTTGATGTTCTGCCAGGAAGGCCAAAAAGTTTGCGTTGGTAGCCGGCAGTTTCAAATCAAAGATGAGAATATTGGTTTTTACAGGCCGGATATTCGACACGTAGTTCAATTCTGCCAAAACCCGGCTCAGGTGTTGTGCGTGCGCGTGATCGACTTTTAAACGCTCGATGTGATGATCGAGTGCATAAATACCTGCGGCAGCCAAAAAACCAGCTTGCCGCATGCCGCCGCCCATCACTTTTCGCACCCGCCGGGCTTCGGATATAAACGATTGATTACCAATTAAAAGAGAACCGACCGGCGCTCCTAACCCTTTGCTTAGGCAAACGGAAATACTATCAAATTCGCGGCCGACATCGGCCGGCGTATCTCCTGTTTCGACCAAAGCATTAAAAATACGCGCGCCGTCCAGATGGAGTTTCAATCCTTTTTCAAGGCAAAGACGGCGAATTTCACGGATCGTTGCCAGGCTGTAATAGCTCCCCCCACCTTTGTTGCAGGTATTTTCGAGTACCACCAATTTACTAATAGGCAGCCAATCGTGCAGTGGTTTGATGGCTTTTTCAACCATCAAGGCATCGACGATGCCGTTTTCACCCTGCATCAAATTTACGCCGATGCCTGAATGGAAGGCATATCCTGCCACTTCATACTGGTAGATATGGCTCATTTCATCACAAATCACCTCGTCGAGGGGCCTGGTATGCACCTTTAAGGCGATTTGGTTCGTCATGGTTCCACTCGGGCAATACAGTGCCGCTTCATGACCAAACATAGCTGACGCTTTTGCTTCCAGGGCATTAACGGTTGGATCTTCGCGAAACACATCATCACCTACCTCGGCTGCCATCATGGCTTGCAGCATACCTGCCGTTGGTTTGGTGACGGTATCAGATGTTAAGTTGATCATACCGGATTTAACTGCCTTTTTTGCTTGGTTTAGGCGATGTGGATTCGAGTACAGAGGTAGGCTCTGGTTTGCTCAACGCCGAGGCAGATGGAGCGCTTCCTGTGGAGGACGTTTGTGCAGGAGCTGGCCCCGTGGCGCGCAAGCTCACCAATTTTTTCAAAGCTTCAAACCAGAATGTGGCGCCCAGTGAAATGCCCAACGCCGTCGTTAACCAGCCGATAATTTTATACAACCAGAATTTGGGATCAACGGTGTTCCAGTCAACGGCGTCCCAACCGAGGCCAAGCGGCGATTCCAAGGCAGCGATATTATCATTCACGAGCGCTCCGATTTTCTGCCGGGCGGCAGCAATATCCGGGTTCTCCAGGTTGGCGGCCACCGGCGCCGGTTGCGTATTCACAAAGGTGGTGGCCTGATCGGCGATCATGTTGCTCAAGGTAGCATTGATGCTCAGGTTGTGATAAATATTGATCACATCGGCGTTGAAGATGACCGCCAGCGACAACCCAATTCCAACCAACCATTTTTGGGAGTTTCGTTTGTAAGCGCCAGAAACACGATCCATTACCTCGTTGTACCACTCTTCTACCTTTTTTTTCAAGTCCGATAAATCTCCGTTGGATTGTTTATAGAGAAATTTAGCCAGCTTTTTGGGCGCCCCCTCCGGAAGCGAGTTGATTTTAGCTTCCAGGTCGGTCGCGTTGTCGATCTCCATGATGTCCAGCAGGATGGAGCTGAAAGTACCGGCATTGATGTAAGAAGGCAGCGACCTGTTTTTCCCCGACACCTTTGTTTTTTCCCTGGAGCCGGCAGCGAGTTGCTGGAAAAAAGGGTGCTGAATAAAATCCTCGGTAGCGCCTGAGCCGACCATGCCCCGAATGGCTTTGATGAGGTGACGGCCACGTAACGAGAGAAACCCTGCGATCAGTTCCAAAACGGTGGACGCCAGCAAACTGAACAGGAGCATTACAAAAACAATTCCGATAACGGTGGATAGGATGGAAATCATGAGCCTGGAGAAGATTGATAATTTGATATGGCGAAGAAAGGCAAGATTTGTTTATCAGGCAATGATCAAGCATACTTTTAGATGTTACTACATCATTTTCTGCTTTTCCATGAAAAAATTTGATGACATTATTGAATGCCAAGGAATATCCACAGGCAATTTGATTGACTTCATGTCAGTACTCAATTACGTCTTGGATATTCCTTGGGCAATAATTACCTCCGCATCACTACCAGCCTTACCGCCTCCGTTTTTCGTGAATCTCTGGAAAAACACCTCACCTGATACACCCCAGGCAAATACCCCCGGACATCCAGCCGTTCTTCCTGGCTTTCGATCCGTTTTCGGAATACCCTAAATGCTGAAACATCAAAAACCTCTAAATATCCGCCCAGAAAATCAGCGTCAGGAATAACTACCCGCGCTTGTTCGCTCGCCGGATTTGGGAATACTTTAATGCCTGCGTTTTCTTTCTGAATCTCCGACACTGGAGAGGCTACCGGATGACAAAAAAACGTGTCCACGCAACCGTCAGGGCTGATTTTGACGAGCCAGCAAATTGAATAGGTATTTGGCAATGTTCCCGACCCTGCTGCTATAATACTTCCACTGGAAAGCATATCGCCCCCGGAGAAAAAATGAGGCCCCGGATTGATAACGGGTGCTTTGCCAACCCAATCCCACAAGGAATCGCCTTCGGCGTTGAATCGCATAATCCAGCCTTTGCGGTAATAGTTGTTATCAATGAAATAAGGGCCGCGCTCGCCGATTCCAATCAGGTCGCCGTTGGGAGCGCGAAGGATATCCTGGAAACGATCCAGGTTGTAAACATGAGGGCCAAAGGGTTTGCTCCATTGAAAATTAAAAT
>JAEUUR010000520.1 GCA_016787465.1 Saprospiraceae bacterium
GTCAAATTCCCATGATCGTGGGCAACAAAGGCGCACAAGTGGCACAGGTCGACCCTCCCACCCTGGCCGCCTTGAAACAGGAACGCGCAAAACCCGCCGAATTGCAGTTGACTGCCATTGCAAGTCGAAGCGTGACGACAGCGCCCGTCGACAATGACACATCCACGGCTGCTTTGATTGCCAAATTCGAAATAGCCTTGCAAAATGGCCGTCTGATCGAAAATGGTGATGGCGCTTACGAATATTATCAACAAGTCAAAAGTCGGCCTGATGCACAACCTTATACAGGGCTAATGCGCCTGAACCTGGCTGCCAAACTGCAGGATGAAGCTCAAATTGCAATCAATGACTACCTGTCGGGCAAACAGGATGAAATGCAAAAACGCTGGCAGTTTGCTTTCGCTACGGCTTATGACAAATACCCTGGCTACCTTGAAAAATCGGCCGAACTATTGGGCGCCGATCACTTCATGTACACCCGCCTTAAAAGCAGGGAGCATTATTTTGCCGGGTTGCGCCTGCGCTTGAAGTACGAACAATCAAAAAGCAATGACCCCAAATCCGAGTTGCTCAAAATGGCGTTGGCAGAGCAACAAAAATCGATCGAATTGGATGCCTCCGCCATGTTCGCCTACAATGAAATAGGGCATCTCAAAATCCTGATGCAGGCTTACAGCGAAGCTGTTCCGCAATTTGAAAAAGCAGTTTCCTTGTCGCCAACCTGGGCCCTGCCCTGGTCGAATCTGGCCTTTGCTCATTATAAAATGAAACAGTACGATAAAGCGGAACAGTTTGGGTTAAAGGCTTTAAAACTTGATAGCACTTTTTTTCTCACCCTGTACAACCTGGGCTTGATCAACTATCAAAAAAATGAATACGCAAAAGCGGTTAACTATTATAAAAAGGCACTCCTTATAAATCCTGAATTCACTTTGTTGTACTTTGAATTGGGCTTGGCTGCATTCTATGTAGAGGATTACCAAACCTCAGAAATAATGACGCTCGAATACGTTAATCGAGCGCCAAATAACCCCATCGGCTATCAAATGTTGGGTGAAATAGCTTTAAAAAACAATAAACGCACTGAAGCAGAAGCCCATTACAAAAGAGCGATCGAATTAAACAATGGTTATTCCCTCGCTTTTTACAGTTTAGGCGATATCGCCTTTGAAAAAAACGACCTTGAAAACGCTAAAACTTATTTCACCCGCTACCTGGTTTTGGAAAAAAACGATTTTGACGGATATTGGAAACTTGCCTGCGTTTATGTGAAATTAAATGACAACAACCAAGCCGTTACCGTGCTCCAAAACGCTTTTGATGCGGGTGTAGGAGATACCAAAAAGTTGGAAAACGAGGCATGTTTTGAACCTTTGATGAACTTCCCTGCATATCAACAACTGTTGACAAAATATCGCAAAAAAGAATGAACATGTCGAAATCATGGGTTTCCAGTCATCAGAAGGGTGGAGGATTTAAAATTTTGTTAAGTCCCAACGCCACCGTTGCGCTGTCGCGTCTGTTGTAAATGAATCTTCACCAAACATCGTACAATTCAAACTACGGATACCCATGATTTTTTCCAGAACCATTTTTTTCCTGCTAATTCTGCCAGTTTGCAGCCAGGCTCAAACCTGGAAATGGGCTAAAAGCCTCGGCAATGCGAACAGCAATACGACCATTAAAACCATTAAGCCAAACACAGGAACCAATGCACTTGTTTGCGGTTCATTTGCCGGGACAACGCTCTCTCTTGGTAACCAGTCGATTCCAAATTCGGGGCAAGATGATGGGTTCGTAGCCATTACCAACCCCGATGGTCAGTATCTGTGGGCAACGAAGGTCGGCGGCACTGCCCGCGATGTAGCCATTGATGCAGCTACAGCTTCTAACGGTGACTTCGTGGTGGTCGGAACCTACAAAAGTCTTTCCCTAACCATAGGCGCTACCACCCTGACGAACAGCGGCGAAACCGACATTTTCGTAGTGAAGTTTCTCCAGGATAAAACCCTTGCGTGGGTCAAAAAAATAGGAACCGCCGATATTGAAGAGGTGAGCGGTGTAGCGATAGACGCAAACGACCAAATTTATGTGTCGGGCCAGGTTTTTGACAAAAACACTTTTACCATCCTGCATACTTTCCTTCGGAAACTGGATCCACAAGGCAATCAAATTTGGGAACAAAAAGGAACCATCATGGGAACCTGGTTCAAAACCACCGCACTGGCCATCGACGCCAGTCAGCACATTTACCTGACAGGTACTTTGAATGGAATCGCCACTTTTAGCGGCAACACCTTGACTTGCGACACCACCAACGCGGCATTTATCATCAAATATAGTCCTTCCGGGGCAGTCGCCGATAAATACCTGAACCCAGATATTGATCAAATCAACAGCTTGCAAATTCAGGGCGACAAGCTGTATGCCTGTGCGGAAAAAACACGCTGGTGCTTTGGTTGGGGTTGGCCATTGTCGCATTCCAGTATCCATACACTTCAAATGGATACCGACTTCAACCTGATCTGGCACAAAAAATCAGGAGGAGAAACGGACTGTTTCAGTCTTGATATTGCCAAAAGCATGAGCGTTGATCCGGATGGAAACGTGTATGTTGCCGGTTCTTTTTTCAGCGATACACTTCAATTTGCCGGATTGTCGTATCCAAATCTCTTTCACATTCACTATTACTATCCCCAAATTTTCGTGTACAAATACAGTCCGGCCGGAGAGGAATTGTGGGCAAAAACGATGGGTGGTATACTCTCGGATGAAGCCACCAGTTTATTAGCTTACGACGACGACAAATTCTACCTCGGTGGCAATTTTGAATCCGAACAAGTGACCTTTGGCACACATGCCGTTCAAAACGCCAGTTCGCTGGATTCCATGTACGTGCATCTCTTTCCGAAACGATTTGTCAGAACTACGATGGGTTTCATCAGCATGTTTGACAAAACGGCTACCAGTGCTTACCCTGAGCCGGTTGCCGGAGAACTTAAAATTTTACCAAATCCGGTATCCAATTACATGTCTGTGCAGCTGGAACAACCTGCAGACGCTCCTTTAACACTGCGCATCATCGCAGCGAACGGGCAAATCTTTCGGCAAACAGTTTACGCCACTCCGCCTTTTCTGATTCAGGAAGATGTATCCGGCTTAACGGCCGGGATGTATTATGTGTTGGTACATACAGCGAATAAAACGTATGTAGGAAAAATGGTGAAATGAAGTGTTTCCACCTGAAAGTATTTGAGGTACACACATTCCATTTCCCAAAGTTCAACGTTATGTCAAACACAAAACTGAATTTTTTACATATCCTGATTCTGATAATGCTGACCGCCCAGCCGGTGTATGCGCAGCTCCGGATCAACGAAGTGCTGGCCATCAATTCCACCTCCCTGCCCGATCCTGATTTTGGTGAGTTTTCAGATTTTGTGGAACTCCACAATGCGTCAGCCGTATCTGTTTCATTAAACGGGTATTGCCTGACGGATGATGTTGCTGACCCTAAAAAATGGCCACTGCCTAATCTGGTTTTGGCGGCAGGGCAATTCCTTGTCGTATGGGCAGATGATCAGGACAAACAGCCCGGCGACACTGCTTATGTGGTTTACAAAAATATGGTTGCAACCATGAGCGGCCTGCATGCCAACTTCCGGCTCAGCGCTGATGGTGAACACTTAGCGCTGTTTAATCCACAAGGGGTTCTGGTGGATGATCTTGTTTTTTGTACCCAAACAGACGACATTTCTTACGGAACAAGCGCCTTCAACCCGACGGCACTTCATTATTTTGCTGAACCAACGCCAGGCGCTCCAAATTCCGCGTTCAGTTCACCCACGATGGAACAACCCGGCGAGCCGCTGTTTTCACTTTCAGCAGGTTTTTATGCAGTGCCTCAACAGTTGCAACTGAGCGCACAGGAGCCGGATGCGGTGGTTCGTTTCACTTTTGACGGCGCCACACCTACCGAAACCTCGCCCGCGTTCACC
>JAEUUR010000428.1 GCA_016787465.1 Saprospiraceae bacterium
CACGGCGCGACGATCAAAAAGGCCAATTATTGCAAAAAGCCGCTGATGAGATCAAAAAGCACCGGAAGCAGTTACTCGCGCTCCACGGCAGGCGCGTGCGTGACATTGCCGAACGCCTTCGCGGCCTGGAAGGAATCGCCGCCACTGTTTATTTCAAGGCGCTAAGTGATGTACTTCAGGAAAATTACCGGTTTGCCGGCCGTTCGCAACACCCCGCCGCAGATCCATTCAACGCATTTTTGAATTATGGATTCGCCATCCTGTACAGTAAAACCGAAGCCGCCCTTCGGCTGGCCGGCATTCACCCTCAAATCGGGTTTTTGCATCGCGACGATTACAAACGAAAAAGCATGTTGTACGATTTTATCGAACCATTCCGGGTGTATGTGGAAAAGGTCGTTTTTCAACTGTTTTCCAAAAAAATGGTTGGCGCCAACCATACCGTGGCAACCGCAAATGGCGTACACCTGGGCCAGGAAGGTATTCAATTGCTGGTAGAGCGTTTGAACGCATTTATGGATGAAAAGAAAGAAGCCTGGAACGAACAAAACGTAAGCCGCGACCGATTTGTCAAGCTTTCAGCCGTACATACCGCCAAGCGATTTTTGGAACTTGGCGACGCCGAAACCGTCGAAATTTTGATGGATGAGTTTGCCAATTGAAGGTATATAACATTAAAATTACAAGCACTTCATTCGCATGTACACGTGGGTTATTTACGACATTCGGAAAAACAACACCAGGGGGCGGGTTGCTAAACGCTGTAAATATTATGGCCTTGCAAGGGTTCAAAAATCGGTGTTTTTCGGCAAACTCAAACGCCGCTGGTTCGATGTGCTGGCGCTTGAAATGGGCGAGATCATCAACCGGCGTACCGACCGGATTTTCATCGTGCCGATGAACAAAACCGATTATGACCGACTTTGTCAAAGCGGCGCCCCGCCTTCTATCGACAGCAGTTTACAACACAAAAATTCCAGGTTTATTTGAGCATTATTCTTACATCACTTCACTTTAAATTTTCGTCAAATGACACAAAGTTACTTCCGCGCGCCAATTAGTAAATCTTTGAGTTCGCAGGATTTGCACGCCAAAGGGCAATTGCTTGTAAAGGCCGGCTCCTTGAAAGACCTGGCCATGGTGCTGGGTTTCGAAGAAAAATGGATTCGCGAACAAGCCGCGAGTCCTTCCTATTACAGCTTTAAAGCGCCCAAAGCAAACGGCTCTACGCGCCAGATCGACAACCCGAATCCTAAATTGAAGGATTTTTTGCGCGTACTGGCCGATTTGCTGCAAGGCTTATATTATGGCGTTCGCCCAAGAGCGGCCTATGCTTTCATTCCTGCCACCAGCGATCAAACCAGCCCGTTCAATATTTATACCAATGCTTTACAGCACTGCAAAAGCAAATGGGTGCTTCAACTGGACCTGAAAAACTTCTTCCACAGCATCACAATCCATCGAATCCGGGAGTTGTTTTTGCAACTCCCTTTTAAATTCCCCGAAGATACGGCTCAGGTGCTGGCAAAAGTGTGCACCTTTCAAAACCGACTGCCGATCGGCGCTCCTACCTCGCCGGTCATCAGCAATTTTGTATGTTTTGAACTCGATCACCGGCTCGATAAAATGGCCCGCGACTACGACTGGACGTACACCCGGTACGCCGATGATATTACGTTCAGCGGGCCGCGCAAATTCACCAACGACAGCGTGGAAATGATCCGCAAGGAAATTGAAGATCAGGAATTTATACTGAACACGGAAAAAACGTCGCACCACCGCATTCAAGACGAGCCGGAAGTGTGTGGTC
>JAEUUR010000594.1 GCA_016787465.1 Saprospiraceae bacterium
TAAACGATGGCCGCAATTATCAAAACGATTTGCAATTATTACTTGGACTTCGGTTTACATTTGAACCTATCCGTGCCTTCAGAAACATCGGCATATTCAGCGAAATTTCCTACCGGCAATCGATTCCTGGTATGTTTCAACCAAGAAAGCACTTCAACTTTGCAGAATGGGCAATCGACAAATTCCCTTACAATGAATATTCGGACCATTCTCAGGCTCAAATTGATCAGTTCTTTTCGGAATTAAGGAAACATTACGATATCGACATCACTCTCGATTCCCGACATCGCCAATTCCTCTACGCCTGGAACCTCAACACCGGCATTTATTATCGCTTTTAATCCGGCATTTAATTCTTAAATCCAATGCCATGCAATCCGCCTTTACCTCCCTTTTGCTGCTGCTCCCGCTTTGGGCCTTTACCCAAAGTTGCCCCGACTTCGAGCGCCTGATGCGCGAAGGCAACCAGGCCAAAGACTATGAAATGGCCTTCAAAAAATACGACGCTGCCGACGCCGTAGCCTGCACGGAAGCCTTGCGCGAACAGGCGCGCGCGAAAAAAACCGAGCTGTTTAAAAAGATCAACGCGCTGCGCCGAAAGGCCGAAAAAGCGCAAGCAGATACCAAACGCGCCGAAGCGGCAGCGAGGATGTCGGAACAGCATACCTACATGGCCATGCAAGCCTTGGAGGAGGAACAACAAAAAACACTGATCGAAAAAAACAATGCCCTGGAAGCGCTGCGTCTGGCTGAACTCATGCGCGACTCTGCCGCCCGGGCCAATGAAAAAATCCGGCTGGCCAACGAGAGTGTCGTCATGCTCATTCTGATGAACGACCTGGAAGCGCTGGGCAACATTGCCTTGGAAAAAGATGACTTTGATGGCGCGCGTACGCAATACGCCGAGGTGGTCCGCAGAATTGATCTGGTATCGGTGAAAGACTCCTCCCTGGTTCGAAAAGGAGCGCTGATTCGGGAAAAAATCAAAAGCCTGGATGCACAAAAAATTCGGGCCGATACCTTTCTGATTATCATCAAACAAGCCGATTCGCTGTGGCAGCTGAGCCCTGCTCATTATAGTGCAGCCATGGAACTTTACTTGTATGCCGGCAGGCTTAATTGGCGCCCTGAAGTGGTTTGTGAACGACTGAGCGCCGCAGAAGCCAGCCTCCAAAATAATTGGTCTTCCGTCCAAAATTAAACTGCTGGGCGTTTCAGCCCAGGGACTTAAATTTTGCGGCAAACAACTGGAAGCGATCATGCGCGTTCAAAAGGCGTCGAAGCTGGCCAACGACGATCTTTCGTTTCTTCAAGACCCCGATTTGCGCCTGGCGGCTTGGAAATACAACCAGCGATTTGTCCGCAGAACGACCATCCACCTTGGTGTGCGTTATCTGTTCAGACAACAATCCGATCGCGCTATTGTGAAAGTGGATAACCGTTCGCTCGACGGATTACCTAAACCCAGCACATTTACAGCGCAATTCGATATTCACTCACCTACCCTGGCTGCCAACCTGGAATCCAATGTTGATATCTCTGTTTTTTACAAATTGAATAATAAATGGCAAATCGGCGCCGGGGGTAATTTTAGGCAATACATACCAAGGAATTATGTCACGGGCGCTTACATCAGCACAACTCAGCCTTCTCTGACAGAATCGTATTTCAACAAAAAAAATGAATTTCAGAATAAGTTGAATTTTTATGTGGTGGTATCCCATCGCTATGCAACACTAATTACCAAACACAATAACTTCAGCACTCAGGTGCTTGCAGGCATCGATTTTAACAGAAATGACCGCATCACCTGGCGTAGCTTGTATTTTTGGAGCGATAATTTTACCCTGGCGTCGGAAAATTTCAATTACGCTTTTTCCACGGGGAATTTCGAGGGCACCCTGCACAGCAATCCGCAAACCGGCGAGTGTACCGTTTATATTGATTATCCTTCGATCAGCAATTCAGGTATGGATGGTTTGATAGGATTGCGCTTGAAATGGCAACGGTTCACAAAAATCAGTAATCTCGGCTTCTTCTGTGATGCTTTCCGGAGAATTTACATCTTTCAGCCAAAGCGCGGACGAAGCCAATACAACCTGGCTGACGTACTCCACGACGACCTCAATCGCAACAACCATGGACTATCACCAACGTCCGTTGTTTCTTTGAAAACCTATTTTACCAATAATTTCAACCTGGACATCACCCTGGATGAAAGCCGGCGGCAATTTCTGAGCCGCTTTAGTTTAAACGCCGGTGTTTATTACCAGTTTCAGTAAAACCTTACGCCTGCGCTGTCGGCGTGCCGAAATTCATGGGCGGCAACTGGTGGTCCGGCTCGTCGATTTTGCCGTATTGCATTTCATATTTATTGAGGTTGTCGCGCAGGGCAGCCAGCAAACGTTTGGCGTGTTGCGGCGTCAGTACAATGCGCGATTTCACTTTCGCCTTCGGTACGTTAGGCATCATGCGGATAAAATCAACCACAAATTCTGCGTTGGAATGCGATATGATGGCGAGATTGGAGTAAATCCCTTCTGCTACTTCTTCCGAAATCTCGATGTTGATGGCTGGTTGGTTGGCATTTTTTCCGTCGGACATGTTTCCTTTATTGTATAGTAAAAAGATGGACTGCAAAAGTACATCATTTCTTCCGCACCGACCGCCATAAATCGAAGACGATCGTGCTGGCAATGATGAATGCCGGGAATAAATAGATACGCGTACTAACCTGCGGGAAAATCGCCACACTGAACATGGCGCCCAGCAAAAAACTGCTCATAACGATCAGGCGTAACAATGCTTCCCGCTGAATTAATTTTCGTTTTTCTCCTTCGGAGTGGAAAATCTCGGCGATATCTACGCCCAGTTCGTTCACCACGCCGGTCATCTGGCTGGCCTTGATCAGGGAGGAGGTGGTCAGGCTGACCATTGCGTTTTGTATACCGATAGCAAACAGGATCATCACTGGAAACAAAACCGGGTTAAAAGCCCCGGAGCCCTGCGGAGATAAACCCACCATCGTAAACAAAATCACCACCGTAATCAGCGGCAGTAAATGCAGGTATTTCCATTTGAGCAGTTTTTCGCGCTCCACGCACCAACCGGCAAAAAAACCGCCCAGGAAAAAAGCAAAAAGCCAGAGGAAAATCGAGCCCGCCGTTTTCAGATCACCCTTGTATAAATCGGCGGCGATCACCGG
>JAEUUR010000602.1 GCA_016787465.1 Saprospiraceae bacterium
CGTTGGGAAAAACATGGGCTTGCTTTCCCTGATTTTAAATACCGCAATACCTGGTCTAAATCGGGCGCCATTGTCTGCACACGCGAAGGCAACAAGTTTGTAGCCAAAAAAATTAAAGGGAAATACTGGATGTATTGGGGCGACACCGATCTTTTTGTAGCTACCTCCGAAAACCTCATCACCTGGACGCCTCTGGAAGACAAACGCGGCAACCTCATCAGGGCCATGCAGCCGCGACAGGGTATGTTCGATAGCAGGTTAGTTGAACCTGGTCCTTTTGCCGTCATTCGAAAAGGTGGAATTTTCTTGCTTTACAACGGCGCCAACAGCGCCTCCAATGGCGACAAATCACTCGGCCCCGATGTTTATTCAATTGGTCAGGCCATGTTTTCTGAACGGAATCCGGAGCGTTTGATCGCGCGCTCCAACCAATACCTGCTCACACCGGAGCGTTATTTCGAAAAAGAAGGGTCCGTCAGTAATGTGTGCTTCGTGGAAGGTTTAATCTGGTACAAAGACCATTGGTGGCTTTATTATGGTTCCGGCGATTCAAGGATTGCGGTGGCGGAGTGTTGGGAAAAGTGAACTTGAACGGCAGTTGTAACATTCCTTTTTTTGGAACGTCTTTCAGGAGTTCTTTACACTAAAAAATGCTGTTATGAAACAAATTTTCCTTTTGCCGGCCATTTGGCTGCTGGCCCAGTGCGCCTTTGCGCAATCCTCCCTCCAACAATTTATCGACGATCACAAAACAGCGCCTCAATTTACCTATGCGTATTTGAGCAAGGATTTGTTTGAAGTCACCATCAAAACCGACGTTGATCAGAAAGACTGGAACAAACTGCATCAGGTAATCCAAAACCTGGGTAGCTTGAGCATTTTGGTCGCTGATAGCATCGATCATGGCCTTCAACTGTACAAAGAAGCATTTCAGGGCATTGCAAAAGACGAAATGGACGAATTGCTTTCGGTTCAGGATGGCTCTGATCGGGTACGCATTTGGGTGAATGAAGAAAACGGTACCTTGACCAACCTCGTGTTGCTTGTCGGCACTTCGAGTGAATTCGTGTTGGTATGTTTTAACGGCAACCTGGAACTGAAAAACATCATGGAGCTGGCAGGCATGTTTGAAGCGGCCGATGCCCGTTCGCTGGTTCAAAGCGCACAGGAGGCGTCCATTCAGTTCAACGTATTTCCTAACCCATCAAAGGGGCAAGTAACCATCACCTATCAGGCTGCCGATGACCGGCCGGAAATGATTTCAGTTTTCGACCAGAATGGTCGCGTTATTTCTACCCGAAACTTGGATGGTTCCGCGTCGCAGGCATTGGATTTTAGTCAGTTATCTACCGGGAACTATTGGTTTCAGATGAAAACAAAAGGCGGAAAAGTAGGCGTTACTCAGGTGCAAATCACCAAGTAAGTAACCCGTAAATATGAAAATCCCGAATTCTGGTGGAAAGCCAGAATTCGGGATTTTTCATTTGTTATTTGGCTTGAATCCGAGATGCTCTTGTGGCGGGCTCCCGGCTTGTTTTACATTTTGAGCGGCTTTCCTTCATAAAAGTCCAGAATTTTCAACTTGAACAAGTAATCATACTTGGCCACAACCAGGTCGTTTTCAGAAATATCGCGGTTGTTTTTAGCAGTTGTCAGATCAAGGGCATTTACGGCGCCAAGCGCATGCCTTTTTTCGGTATTTTGGAATGCAATGGTTGTGGCATCATACGTTTTTTGAGCAGCGGCTAATTGAAGTTTTGCTGCGCGGGCGTTTGCGATAGCCGTTTGAATGTCGTTTTTGAGGTTTTGTTGCGTTTGTGTCTGTTGCATTTGCGCCGTCAGCACACCCAGGCGCGCGCGTTCCACGTTCAGGCGCGTGCGTCCGTTTTGATAGATCGGAATATTCAAGCTTAAACCGAATCCTTGACCAAAGTTGCGGTCGATTTGTTGGAAATAACCCATTTTGGGATATTCATATACATCAGATACTACTTCAACATCCGTCACAACTGAACCAATGACAAAGGTGCCGAAAGGAACGGTTTCCTGCCCTATGTACTTTCCTTTCAATACATCTACCGCCCGGCTGGAGTAGTTCGAGGATAGGTTGCCGAACAAAGAAAGAGAAGGGTAGTAGGCAGATCGGGCGATGGCAATACCTTCCTGAGCGCTTTTTACCCTGAAATCGGCGGCACGGATACCGGGTTGGGTTCCGATGGCTGTTTGGTAAAGCATCGGCAGTACGGCTTTTTCAGGGGTTGCGTCAGCAGGAATCAGCACCTCAGGCCTTTCAATTTGGAGTTGGTAATCCGGTTCCAGTTGCAGGTATTGTTTCAGTGTAAGGTAGCCCAGGTCGACCGTGTTTTGTGCCTGAACGGCGAGCTGCTCATCACGTGCAACCTGAGCCAGTAAATTGAATTTATCGGCCATTGGAACGGTGCCGGCGTCGATCAATTTTTCTGTTGCAGATAGCTGTGCCTTACTTTGTTCTACGCGTTTTTGGGCGTTTTCAAGCTGTTCTTCTGAAAGCAGGATGTTCAGATAAGCCGAGGCAATCAACAAGCCCAGGTCGTTGATGGTGCGTTCGGCATCTGCGGTGGCAGCTTGCAAGTCCCATTTGGCTTGTTTGATGGAGTGATTGATCAGGCCTCCGTTGTACAAATTAACGCCGGCATTCAGGCCGACGCTGCTGAATCCGGTGGCTTCATTGGTAAACTGGTTGGTTACGCGGTCGATCCGGCGGCCAAATTGTTCGCCAAAATCGGCATTGGCTGATACATTGGGAAGTCGCGAAGCTTTGGCCTGTTGTTCCGATAGGGCAGCAGTGCGCACATTTGCCAGCGCTTGTTTGATGGTAATGTTGTTGTCTCTGGCATATTCGATGCATCGTTCCAACGACCACGTGTCTTGCGCGCGAAGGCCGGTGGAAAAAAGGATTAATGCCAGAAAGAGGTACGTTTTCATAGATTGTGCCATCTGTAAGAAACTAAGTTGTTCATGCTGAACAGTCATTTTTATCGACGGCAAGGTTACGGCAAAGCATTTACCGTGGGGGAAAAATTTATATGAAAGGTGAAATTTGGCAGATAAACTTTGCCGGGCGGGGAATCAATATTCCAGTCGCACTACATCGGTGGCTTCCAGAAAGACAGAGCGAACCAGTTTTACCGGAATCTTTTGACCTTCTTCCGTGATAACCGATTGACCATCGGCCAGTCGGTTGTTGTATTTTAAAACTGCATAGGCGGCATCGTAGAGCGTGCTGTGAACATCCGGTTCCGGTTTCAATGATTTAGCGATTTCCATTTCTTTTACGCCAAATTCCGACATGCCGTAGGTATAAGCGCCGCCATCGCCGGGCCTGCCGAAATAAACCCAGCAGTACAGGGGCAGCGACTGGTTTTCGAGCATATTGTGAGCAGCCGAGGTATAAAATCCTTTGGAAACAAGCAGATATTGGCTGTTCATGTACACACCCGAAGCATTGTTTTTTTCCAGGATGACGGCCGCGATCTTGGTGAAAAGGGTGTGTAGTTCCAGTGATTTATCGTCGGCGCCGATGACGGAAATGACTACTTGCGATTGATGTTTCAACGCTTCCGTTTCGGCGGTAGGCCAAAGCCATGAAAGCCGGGAGGCGGCGCGTATCTCAATTGGGTCGGCCACATAATCCAGCTGTGCAATCATCACAGAAGCGGTTGGTGTATTAAAAACGATGGTTTTGTCGGCAACATTTAGCGAATCTGCCTTGACTTTCCAATCCGTTTTCAAAGCGGCCACCAAAACAGAAGCATTCAGTGCGTCTTTGTTGTTGAGCAAAACTGTTCCTGAAACGACGAGCGGTTCTTTTGATTTTTGTGAAAATGCAGGTACAAGCTGCATGGTGATAAACAGGAGGGTGAACAGACGCATTATGGCTGAAATGAAAGGTTGTTGAATTGAATTTGGGAAGAACGTAGTAATACAGGTAATCTTGTCCAAGGCGGCAAAAATAAAACCGGCTATTCTTTAAAACTACAGATATTTGATCCAACAATCACCACCACATCATGACCATCACCTATTTCGGCCATTCCTGTTTTCTCATAGAAGCCGGCGGCAAACGCCTGCTCACCGATCCGTTTGTTTCAGGCAACCCCATCGCTGAAAAAGTCGATGTACATTCGATCCGCTGCGATTACATTCTGATCACGCATGCGCACGTCGATCACATTGCCGATGTAGAAACTGTGATGAGCAACAACCCGGAAGCCATGATCGTCGGTATCTGGGAGGTGCATGATCACTACAGCAAAAAAGGTTTCCGAACCCACCCGATGAACAAAGGAGGATGGTGGAGTTTTGATTTCGGCAGGCTGAAAATGGTCAATGCCGTACACAGCAGCAGTTTCCCCGACGGCGCTTACGGAGGCGAACCCGCCGGTTTTGTGGTGGATGCAGCCGACGGCGCGCTGTATATCGCCGGAGATACCGCGCTGACGCTCGACATGCAACTCATTCCACTTACTTGCCCACCGCTCACTGCAGCTATATTGCCTATCGGCTCGAATTTTACGATGGACGCCCGCGATGCAGCCATTGCTTCGCAATTCATCCAATGCAAGCGGATTATCGGTTGCCACTACGATACCTTCGGTTTTTTGAAAATCGACCACGATGCGGCGAAGGCGGCGTTTGTTGAAAAAGGAGCGGAGTTGTTGTTGCCTAACATCGGAGAAAGCGTGAGACTTGGATAATATTCTCACTCTTTTGCATTTTAAACCGAAGAGAGCTAGCTCCACATACCGATTGAGTTAAATACCGCAAGGCCGCTCTGTGCCTCTTTTTAGGCAATGGTGATTTCCGTGGATTTGGGCGCCAGTGAACTGTAGGCCTTCCTTCAAACACAAGGCAAGTGATGGTATAACATTGTATTTTCATAAGGAACCCTGAGGGCCAAATGCGAAAAAGCAGCGATTTTGGGTAATTTCGTATCCTCAAGGGTACAATTATATCTTAACATATTTCCTTTTTCTGCCAAACGAAAAACATGAAAATACGAACTTGCCGTTATCTTAATTTATTTTTCAGACACTTTTCCTTTCTGAAAACCCAACTTGTTTTGTTGCCGCTCTTACTGGCAAATGTAACCCAAGCGCAACTAGAGGTTCTTAATTGTGCTACTTCGGAGATGATGCAAGCGCGCCCCGACCTGCTTAAAAAACAAGAAGAGCTCGATGAATTAGTATTGAAACACAATAAAAAAGGCGCCACTTCGGAATCAAAAGCAACGCCTTATGTACTCCCCGTAGTGGTGCATATCATCCATAACAATGGCGTCGAAAACATTTCTGACGGCCAAATTATTGCAGCGATCGAGCATTTGAACCAAGCCTTCGCGCACGAAGGTTATTACGCTGCCTTAGGTGATGGAGCGATTACACCGGTTCAGTTTTGCCTGGCCAAACGCGACCCCGATGGCAATCCCACTACGGGGATTACCCGAACTGAATCTGCGTTGACGGATGTAGTGATGGAATTCCAAGATATTCAGTTGAAAAATTTAAACCGTTGGAATCCAGCTAATTATGTCAACATTTGGGTAGCTAGAGAGATTTCAAGTTTTTGGAACGGAACAGGTGTGGCGGGTTATGCATTTTTCCCCAGCTCACATGGCCAACAAGAAGATGGTATCGTCTGCGAAGCATCGTGGTTCGGTGTCAGCCAGGCAAAAGACGCGGTATTGATCCATGAAATGGGCCATTACCTGGGCCTTTATCACACCTTCCAAGGCGGATGTTCGAATGAGGATTGCACCGTGCAGGGTGATAAAGTTTGTGATACGCCTCCTGATAGAGCTGTTCACACAGACTGTACGTATAACTCATGCAATACCGATGAGGCTGCCGGAAGCCCATTTACTTCCGATCAATTTGATTTTACAGGCGATTTTATGGATTACTCGCCGTTTTCGTGCTATTATTTTTTTACAAGTGGGCAAGCAGAGCGGATGCAAGCCACTATAGAAACAACACGATCTAGTCTGTTGGATTCGGATGGGTGTCTGGGTACTTGTGATATGGTAATTACGGCAGATTTTTCAGTACAACCCAATTCTCCTGCAGTGGGTCAAACCGTCAGTTTTATCAACAACACTATGGGGGCAACCGAATTTTCCTGGTTGGACAATGGGTTGGAATTTTCCCAGGATACTAACCCATCTTATGTTTTTTCAAGCGTTGGAACGCACATCATCCGGATGATTGCAAACAATACAGACCTCGATTGCATCGAAAAAGTTTCCATTCAGGTAGAGGTACAGTGCCCGATTCAGGCTGGGTTTACTCCCAATACGACCGTAGCGCTTGCCGGATCGACGCTCGTTTTTACCAATACGAGCAGTGGAGCCCCCAACCTGAGCTATGAGTGGCGTATAAACGACCAGGTAGTATCAAGCAGTTTAAACATG
>JAEUUR010000621.1 GCA_016787465.1 Saprospiraceae bacterium
GCATATTACGCAGATATCAATGCATCAGGTACCGCCTCCACCGACAATAAATACCAGGAAAACCTCACCTACGCAGACGCGCGCGGGAACATTGCAAGCATCACGCGCAATGGCCTGTACAAAACCACCTCCGGCGCTACCTGCTGGACGCTCGGTCAAATCGACAACCTAGCCTATACCTACACGTCGGGTACCAACCGCTTGCAAAAAATAGCCGACACGGCTCCCACCGGGGGCGCCGGCAACCCGCAACGCAACAGCGGCTTTAACCCCGGCTCGGCGGGCAGCACCGCCACCTACGGCTACGACGCCAACGGCAACATGACCAGCGACCCCTACAAGGCCATCACCCTGACCTACAACCACCTCAACCTGCCCACCCAATTCAATTTCGGCGCAGGAAAAACCATCGATATCCTGTACGACCACGCTGGAAAAAAACTGCGAAAAACCGTTAAACCCACCACTTCCAGCACCGATTATACCCAGGATTACGTTAAAGGACTGGAATATCGCACCATAGGAAGCGGTGGAACCCTTACCTTGGAAGCGATTTATACCGACGAAGGTCGCATCACCCCCAACGGCGCGGCGTACCGCTATGAGTACACCATCAAAGACCACCTCGGCAACGCGCGTATCAGTTTCGCGGATTTGAATGCCAATAATGTGGTGGATGTGCCTTCGGATGTACTTCAAGAGAACCACTACTATCCCTTCGGGATGAATATGAGTTACACCTGGCTCGATGAAACAACTTTAATAGATAATCGCTATCAGTTCAGTAATCGGGAGTTGCATAATGACTATCAGTTAAATTTAGCTCATCATGGCGCCAGGTGGTATGATGCCGCAATTGGAAGATGGTCAAGTGTGGACAAATTTTCTCCGTTTGCACCCGATTGGAATCCATACAGATACGGTTTTGACAACCCTACACTTTACATAGACCCGGAAGGATTATTTGAATCCAAAAAGGAAGCCAAAGCTTATGCAAGAGCGAACGGCATCAAAACCGGAATATTTAAAAAACATAAAATTGCTAAACAGAGCGATGGTACTTTTGCGATAGAAAACAAAAAAGACGGCTATTCCATTTCCCAGGATAAAAGCTTGGCAAGTGAAAGCAACCCTGACGGCATCACGAAGTCTGCATTGATTATTGGAGAAAGTAAACAAACAGAGGCAAACAGAACCTCCATGCAGCGGGCAGACGGCGCAGCAAATACCGTTGGTCTGATCGCGGATAATTTCGAAAACGCGATTGTTTATACACGAACCTTGGGCAAGGCAGCGGAGAGTTTAACTGAAGCTAGTGTATTAAAAGGGATAAAAGCATTAGGTAAACTATCCGGTGTAACCAGTGCAGTTGTATCAGGCTATCAATTTCTTAAAGACCCGACTCTTGGCAACTTTTTAAAGGCTGCGGTTAATGTTGGATTAGTTTTTACTGGCCCTACTGTTGGACTGATTGTTGGAACCTTGGATATGATGGGCGTCACCGATGCAATTTACGATCAATTCACAGACCTCAAAATCCCAAAAGAATTGAGCGGAACTGGATCAATGCTTGGGATTGGCTTTTGAAAATTGAAAATTTACATTTTTGTCTCTCAATAAATGATATGGATTCAATTATATGAATTTTCATGCCATTGCTTTATTTTTCCAGACTAAAAACACATGAATTCATTTTGAAAAAAACAATTTCAATAATCCTCCGGGTCTTTTATGACTATTTTGAAAAAAAAGACCCAGATATACCCTATTTTTCAGCTGTTACTACCCTGGAAGCAATAGTCTTTTTTAATTTCATAACGCTTTTATCATGGTTTGAAGGCATTATTGAAGAATTACCTGATCTGGATGAAATATCCAAAACTACTCAATATTTAATTTTTGGGGCAGGTCTATTATTTTTTTATTTAATGATTAGGCTTTTCATTCCCAAAAAGGCATTACTGGAATTGAATGCTGAAGTAATCAAAAGATGTGAAAAATATGTGTGGCTTTATGCCATCATTTCTATCGTATTATTTTTTGTTTCAGGTTTTGTTCGCGTATTTGAAGCCCAATTTGGTTAAGAAGACATTACCCCCAAAAATTCATTCAATTATAGTATGCAGAAATCCCGACGGCAGGAGGGAAAAATCATTACGATCCTTACAGGATGAATATGACCTACACCTGGCTGAACGACGCCGGGTTGATTGACAGCCGGTACCAGTACAATGGTAAAGAATTGAATGAGGATTATGGGTTGGGGTTGAGTGATTATTTACTACGATGGTATGATGCAGCTATTGGAAGATGGGCGCAGGTAGATCTGCTTTCTGAAAGCGATGAACAAATTGGAATTAATCCATATCATTACACCTTCAACAACCCAATTTCGTATTTTGACCCTTGGGGACTTCAAGGCACCAATGAATACGTAAAAGATAATGAAACTGGGGAATATGTTCAGGTTGGCGACAAAGGCGGTGATGATACTGATTACGTTTATGGAGGCACTATTTTTAAAGACGAAGAAGGCAATGTAACGCAGGTAAATTATAATACCAGTGAGGCAAATACAACGGTTATTCAAGTCGAAATAACGGCAATCTATATTGGGACAGGAATTGGTAATGAAACAATAGTTGATAGAAGTCCTGGAGCGCTCGTTAAAAACTTTACTGCTCCGGCATCCGGGCAGATTACTCCAGTTTCCGATCCTATAACTGGAGGAGTAGCCAATGGCCTAGGAACTTATGCAGCCACGGGAAGCGTTAAACAAGCAGTTACTTCTGTTGGATTTGGATTTGGGAAAGGTGCCGTAAAAGAGAATCCATATATCTTATCAGCGAAGAAGAAAGCTAAACTTTCGGGCAAAGAAAAAGCGTCCAATATTCCAGACTGGGCGCAAGGACATAAACCTGCGCCTGGAGGAAAACCAACTGAATTTGCCAGAAGAATCTTGGATGAGAAATATGGCGCCGGGAACTGGAATGAAGGCCCTACAACGGAGTATAATCGTATTAAAAAATATGCTGAACGACTCAATAATTAAAAAAATTTCGATTTTTAAAATCAAATTTAAGGAATTGCCCAAATCGGGAAGAGTACATATATTGGTTTACGAATCCAATGACGGAACCAGCTCTTGGTATTGCCCTGTTGCATTTGGGAAAAGCATCCTGCTGTTTTCAAGGGAACAATGTTTGAGAATAATTGCTGAAAATGATTTAATTTTAATTGAAGACAATGTTTTTGATATTGATCATGCACTAGATTTATTACAATCTAAGGGCATTGATAAGTCCGCTCATATTTTAGACATAATCAATCTATTCGATGATTTTGCCAAGGCGCTAAAAATAGATGTTAGCACTGTAAATATGAATCTTATCAATAATGCGGCAAATTATTTAACGTTTAATCGTGATGTCAAAGGCATTGATAATTTCAACGAGTTTTTACATAACTACGTTCGGTTTATTAAAATCCTTACAACTAAAATGATTTGAAACCCAAAACCTCCACACCATGCCCAAACCCTATCTATTTCTGCTATTTTTGATCCTGGCGAACCTTGCCGTAAAAGCGCAAGACCCTGATCAAGCGCGTGGCTATTGCATCACTACCTCGGGCGACAGCATTTCCGGTATTTTATACACTGGTGAAATATGGCAAGGCGTCATCCGTATTCAAAAAACCAAACAAAATGATTGGTTGTCCTTTAAACCGACAGACCTTCAAAAAGCCGGCAGAAAAGACGGCGTCACCTTTTTTCCGCACTTTTTGGTGCATGGAAAGGACACTTTACATATCTTCATCCAACAAATTCTGAAAGGTGGCTACCAGCTCTATGAAGGAAAATCAACTACCCTCACACCGCTCTTCTTTCTCAACTCCAAAGACCAACCCAACCTCACAAGAATTAACGAACGGGCGGTCGAAATCCAATTGAATACCTATTTTGGCGACTGCGCAAAGAGCGCCAAAATCAAGCCTTTTTATGAAAAAGAGCGCCTGCAGCGGTTCGTGAAGGTGATGAACGATTGCGCGTACCCAAAACAAACCGCCTCCCAAAAAAGCATCAAAATCAAACCTTACCTGAGTGGGTCGATTTATGCCGGCGCCAATCAACATACCGCCACCCAATTCTTTGCCTATTTCGGAGACCCGCTTAGATATGAAGGCAGCACCTTCATATCACAACCCAAACCTACAGTCGGCTTGAACTTATTTTTTAATATAAACCCGATTGTCTCCATTTTTACCGGAGCTCATTACATTTTAAAGGAAGCAAAAGCCGACTCAGCTTCCAGGTTTTCAGATAGAGGATATCCAGCCATCAATCCGAATACAGGCGAACCATACACCTTATATGCCCGTTTTTTCTACAAATATCAAAATCATTTTCAGGCTCAATATTTGGAGTGCCCCATAGGATTCAGAGTCCGTTTATCGCCCCTTTCTTCCCAAGGGTTTCAGGCACTCGGCGGAATTACGTTTTCTTTTCCCATCAGCAAATTCAAGGCGAGTGGATGGGGGCTGCCCTATAAGGTAGAAGCGCCGTTATCGCTAACCCCAAAACCTACCCTGGAGGAAGCCAGAGTGAACGACCGCCTATTTTCACTAAAGCAGCCGCAAATCGGTTTGTTTTTAGGCGCAGGATGGCATTGGAAATTGAATAAGCAAAATTCAATTGCTGCAATCCTTCAATTTCATTGGGCCAAAGAAACGGTACTTACAGCGTTGCCAGGTGGTTTAGCTGGCGGATCAGGACATCTTGATTTCGAAAGCAAACGAATCCAACTGGGAATCGGCTGGGAATTTTCAAAAAAGCGTCAATAAAGCTATCAAAGTCTTGTATGCAGCCTTGCAATTAATTGTAAAAATCTCATTTCAAAAATCCCCCTCAACCTTCGTTTATTCCACAAGATCCCATCCCCTTTTCTTAGCTTTGAAGGCTTGAACACCAACCAGGCGCCTACCTCCATTGCACCTTGCTTCCCTGGTCGCCGAATTGAACTTCAAGCAATTGTGGAAAATAATCCCGTAAACTTTCGATGTGTGAAACGATATATATCTGCCGGAACTGTTCCTGCAAGTAGTTGAGCGCCAACATCATCTCCAACCGGCGGTCTTCATCCTGACTTCCGAAAATTTCGTCGAAAGCCAGAAATTCGAGCCGGTGCGCCGCGCCGCTGAGCTCCATGATGGCTTTGGTTACGGCTATCCGCAAACAAAAATTGGCCAGATCAACCTCTCCGCCACTGAAGCGGTCGATGGGATAATACTGCCCGCCGTCGGCAATGGCAAAATCGAAATTTTCATCCACCCGAATTCCTTCGTATTTGCCCCTGGTGATGCGGCTGAACAGCGCCCCTGCCTCTTGCGAAATACCCGGACTGATTTTTTCCAGGATTTCGGTTTTAAAATTAGCCAGGTGTTCAACCAGTTTACGAAGTGTTTCAATTTCAAGCAACTGCGCTTCGATCCGACTTTTGATCTCGTCGTTTAAATGCAACTTTTCCCGGTTTTTGGCTTTGTGATTTTCGAGCTCCAACAACTCCTTTTCAAGCGCCCGAATGGCGGCAGATTGTTTGGTAAACACATCGTCAAAACTGGCAAATTCTGTTCGGACGGCCTCGTAATACGCATTGTCAAAAGCCAGCTGTCGGAGGTTTTCCAGTTGGGTTTCTTCCTGCTTTTGGGCCTCTTTTAATTGCTCTTTGTTATCCAACAGGCTTTTTTGCGTAGCCGGTAACTCACGGCTCAAATAACTTTCCAGTTTTTGAAACTCCAAAAAACGGGATTCATCCTGCCCCACCCTACTTTTTAACGCTTCAAATTCACGGTCGTTGAACTGTACGGCGCCTATTTCCTCGATAATCAACTGATCCCTTGTAATGGCCGCCTGCAATTTCTGCATTTGCGCCTGTTCGGTTTCTTTTTGACGGGAAAGGCGCAGGAGTTCGGATTGCACTTCACCCAGGCTTTTAACCGCTGAAATTAAAGCCGATTGCTGTTCTTTCAGATTGGTGCCAGTCTGGATGATTTTTTGCTTTTCAGCTTCCAGCAATGCCATTTCATTGGTTTGCAAGGCATGGATTTGGGCGCTAAGTTCTGAAAGCACTTTTTCGTATCCCTCTAACAGCGGTTGCATACAGGTCGGGCATGCGCCTTCCTTGCCCAGGGCGCGCAATGCAGTCAGTTTTTCTTTCCGTTCTTCAATGCTGTTGTTGATTCCGCCTATCCGTTTTTCCAGTTCGAGAAACTCAGCGCGTTTGGCTTCAATGTCCGACTCCAGTTTCGACAACTCCGCCTGTTTGGCATTCCATTGTTCATCAATACCGGCCTTGGTAAGTAATTGTTTTTCAAACGATTCGAGTTTTGCCTGCACCTCTGCGATTTGTTGCCTGGTTTCAGCTATTCTTTGTTCATGCACCTTTTTATTGAGCTGTTTGGTGCTTTCCAGTTCAAGCGCTTTAAGCTGCTTTTTTGCGTTTTCGAACGCTTCGAATGCCGGGCGGTCCAACTCCATACGCGATTTTTGCTCGCCCAGTTGGTTGAGTTTCTGCTCCAGAATAAGCCCTTGTTCGTTCAGTCCTTTTACACGTTCGCGCGCCTGTGAGTGGTTTCGTTCAAAAAGGTGGTACTGGTTCAATCGTTTGGACTCTTCGTCAAACAACTTCTTTTTCTCCTGAAATGCCTGTTCCGTTTGTTTAAAAGCGAGCGTTTCAGTTTTTAAACCCTTGGTTTTTAATTGAATATGGGAGTTGAGTTGTGATTGTTCTTCTTTAAGGAGAAGCAATGCTGCGTCGTCGAGCAGGTTCAAGCGTTGTCCTGCAATTTGAATGTTTTTATCCCTTATATCCGTATTAATTCGTGTTTGAACCTCATCGAGCGTATCGAGGCCCAACATTTTCCGGATCATTCTTTTGCGCGCCTCGCCGCTGGTATCCGACAGCTCCGACAGTTCTTTTTGTCCACTGAAAACCGAACGTTTGAACGCATCCCGTTCGATGTGGAGGATCCGAACCAGTTCTTTGTCTACCGCGGAGGCGCCTTTGGCAATCAACAGATCATTTTTGTACAAGTAAGCTTCCACGGCCAGCGCTTTGCCGCGATACTCGCGTTTGACGATGTATTGAATTTCGCCGATGGAAAAAGTCAGTTCAAGCTCAACATTGCTTTTGGCATCGCTCGCATACACCGAGCGTACGAGGGATTTATTGTTTTCATCCTTTCCAAAAAGGCAATACAAGATAGCCTCGAAAATGGTGGATTTGCCTGCTCCGTTTTTACCGATAATCCCTACCAGGCCTTCCCTGAATTCCAGGTCGAGCTGAGCGTATTGTTTATAATTTAGCAACTGAAGCCTGTTGAGGATCATGGGAGGTCGGTCGTTGAAAAGTACGAAGCAGCCGCGGCTACTAAAGCATCACCCAAAGCCGGGTTATCGGGATATTTCCCTCTCAGATAATCGGCAAAAATTTTGTCGAGGCGATCAAACTGGTTTGCATCGATTCCATGTACAAACGAGCCGTCGTGCCAACTTCTTCGTTTGGTGATCATCTGGAAACAATCAGGAAAGAGTTGCTTCAACTTGAGGTTCGATAATTCAAGGGCTTGTTCAGGTTTGATATCCAAAAAGTTAATCGACAGGATGGCGTCTTTGACCTGGTGTTGACCGGCAAAAAACTGTAGTTCGGACTCCAGTTCTCCAACAGATATTTCATGGCAGTTTTTGCGCTCCCATTTTAACCATGGCCGGGTATCAATGGCTTCGAATTGAAGTTGTGCGCTGTGATCGGGTTGCACATCCAGCAAAACAAACCCTTTTTCTGCCCCTATCTCCGTATCGCTGAGGCGTTCCGTGCTGCCGGAGTACCAGGCGTTCGGATGGATATGCACCTGTTGAAAATCATGCCAGTGCCCCAGGGCGATGTATTGGAATCCTGCTAGTTTGGCTTCAAACTCAGGCGGAAAAATCTGTTCGCCGTATTCTTCCATCAGGTATTTGCGCCCGAGCGATGTGTGCAGCATCAGGATATTGAATTTGCCTGGCGCCGGCTCGAGTCGTTCCAGCTCGCGCAGCAGGAGCCTTGAATCATTGATATGCGGTACGCCGTGCACCACCACGTTGCCAAACGCCGCCTGCTCCCATTGCTCGCTGAACATGGGGTACACGCCTTCCAGCGTTCGTAATGCGCGAAGAATCGGGCTGCTGTAAATGGTTTTGGGGGTTTCGTGGTTTCCGGCAATAATCACTATGGGAATGCCTGCGTTGCCTATTTTTTTCAATTGTTCCAGTCCAAAAGTGAGCGCCCGGTTGCTTGGGCTTGGCCGGTGAAAAAAATCGCCGCTGTGGATCACCACATCCGGTTTGATGGTAAGCACTCGGTTCACGACCTTTTCAAACGCATCGTACACATCCTGTTCACGGGCATTCACTCCGGCATCGTTCACACGGTCAAAAGCCTGAAATCCAAGGTGCGTATCGGAAAAATGTAAAATGGTCATGCCTGGAGATTTCGGAAACCTGTGGCTTAATGATTTAAAGATGCATGCGCAAATACCGGATGTAGTCGGTTGACGGCGGATCGGAGAGACCAAAGTTGCGCGCCATGGTGACAATTTGGCCGCGGTGATACGTGGCGTGATTCAAACAATGATGGATCATATAAATCCTTGGTTTGGAATCTTCCGTGCCGTTCAACAGGCGGAAAGGACACTGTTTTTCAAAATCTTCATCCGACAGTGCTTCAACATAAGCGAGAAATTCCGTTGAAACATCGATCAATCCATCAAAAACATCGGTGGTACTGCCTTGAAACCGTTCACTTAAAAATTGGGTAACGGAAATTCCTTTGAGGCGTTGCAACCAAATGTCTTCAGCGCCCCACATGTGCAACAAGGTTTGTTTAATGGTGGGGAAACTGGATGGAATTTCGCGTTCCATCAACTCCAGGGGTTTGCTGCGCAACCAATCAACCAGGGTGGAATTCGCCCAGAGGTTGTAGGTTGCATAGTTGACAAATAATGTTTTTGTAGTCATATGGCAGGTAAGATATGTTCATTCTGTTGGGGTTTCCGGCACGAAGCGGATCGACAGCGAATTCACGCAATGGCGTGTATTTTTTGCAGTAAGCCTTTCTCCTTCAAACACATGGCCCAAATGCCCTTCACAATTGGCACAAATTATTTCAGTTCTTTTCATGCCGAAGGAGAGATCGGTTTTCCGGATCACGGCGCCAGAAACTTCGTCGTCGAAGGAAGGCCAGCCGCAACCGCTGTCGAATTTATCGGCAGAACGGTATAGCAGTGCATTGCACCTGCGACAAATGTAAGTTCCTGCGGCTTTATGATTCCAGTATTCGCCGGTAAAAGCGCGTTCGGTTCCTTTTTCTGCGATCACCTGATGCTCTTCCGGCGTCAGGGAGTTCCAGGTTTCATTTTGACTGTTCATGGTGTAAAGTTCTTGAATTCCTTTCAAAAAATCTAATGTGCCCATCCGCATGTTATTATCCAAAGAAACCGGCGACGTAGACAGAGGTTACGCCTCTTCGAGGCGGGTGGTACTTGTAATGAAATATCGAACCGCAGAACGCCGAATTTCGAATGATGAAGTAGTTTAAAGATGGCTGTGTATTAAATCCAACCGTTTAATCAACGCCAATATAAGGTAAACCCCTTCGAAATTCGGCGTTCGGTGTTCTGCGGTTCGATATTTCATCACATTACCCAATATGCGGATAGTCACAAAATCTAATGAATTCCAGGATTGAAATGAAACAAAAAAGGGCGCCGCCAAGATGACGACACCCCCGGAAATGTAATTTCCCTCGCATTTGAACCCGAACTCGCATCAGGAACAAATGTTATCAGCTGAGCGTGATTGAACGGGATTTGAGTTTCAACCTGCAAATCCCCGATTTATACTGAGATTAAAGTGATTTTTAATGATTTGAAGGTCAAGAATTCCGCATCACTCAAGTCATTAAAATCACTTTAATTTCAGTATATTTTCCACAAAGCTAACTTACATTTGTCAATCAATCTGACTGATAATATTTATACATCAATAGATTCCATCTATGAACCTTCAACAATTGGAATACGTATTGGCAGTTGACCAGCACCGGCATTTTGCCCGCGCTGCAGATGCGTGTTTCGTGACGCAGCCGACTTTGAGCATGATGATTCAAAAATTGGAGGATGAGCTTGGAATCAAGTTGTTCGACCGAAGCCGGCAGCCGGTCGCCCCTACCGAGGCCGGTGAACTGGTAATTGTGCAGGCCAGAAAAATTCTGCTGGAAGTAGCCAGAACGAAGGATTTATTACGCCAGCGCAAAGAGACCCTGACGGGCACCCTGCGGGTAGGCATCATCCCCACCCTGGCGCCTTATTTAGCCCATCGTTTTGTCAACAGCTTTTTGGATAAATACCCGGATGTGGAGTTATCTATCTCCGAGCATGTCACGGCTACGATTGTTAAAAAATTGAAAAAGAACCAGTTAGATGTCGGCATTTTAGTTGGCCCGCTTCAGGATGCCGCCATCCGGGAAAAGCCCTTGTTTTACGAGCCTTTGTTGGTGTATTCCTCGCACGGATTTGACAAATCGTATTTAATGCCGGAAGACATCAATCCGGAAGAGCTGTTGCTGCTGGAAGAAGGTCATTGTTTGAGGTCTCAAATAATGAATCTGTGTGAGTTGCGCAGGTTGTCGTTTAACCGCTTGAATTATCAAACGGGCAGTTTGGAAACCCTGATCAATTTGGTGGCAACCGGAAATGGGGTGACTATTCTGCCTGCATTAGCGGTGGATTCATTGAATGAAGATCAACGCAGCCGGATATTCCCTTTTTATGCGCCGGTACCCGTCCGGGAAGTCAGTCTGGCGATGCACCGGAATTTTTTAAAACAAGACCTGATATCCGCGCTGAGTACTGAAATACTTGCTGGTATTCCTGAAAGTTATAAAGAAGCGGAACATACAATTCGCATCGACTTATGATTTGAACCTATCATCGGTAAGCGCTTCTAGAAAATTTTTCAAATCAGTTTTTTCCCCGGCGCTTAAATTCAGCGGGAAGATGAGGGTATCGCGGTTAATGCCGCCGGGTATGGTCTGGTTGGGTTGATCATAAAACTCGATCACTTCTTCCAGTGTTTTGAACATACCGTTGTGCATGTAAGGTGCGGTAAGTGCCACATTGCGCAATCCAGGCACTTTAAACTTGCCCAAGTCGGCGCTGTCGCGTGTAACATCAAACCTACCCCGGTCGGCAAAAATGCCTTTCCCTGTGTATAGTCCAACGTTGCGGAACTCGTCGCCGGTGAAATCAGGTGAAAAATGACAGTCAAAACATTTGCCTTTGTTCATAAAAATTTCCCGGCCGCGTACAGCGGATTCGCTCATCGGATTGGGTTGGTTTTGCATCCAGCGGTCGAACGGTGTATTGGAGGTTTCAAGTGTTCGCACAAAAGCGGCCAGCACACCGGCTAATTGTTGAGCGTCGACAGGTTTGCCGTAAAGCTGCATAAAAGCTGCTTTATAATACGGATGTGCCTGCAAGCGGGCGGTAACCAATGGCAGCGTGGCATGCATTTCCAGCGTATCCTGGATAGGCATTAATACCTGTTGCTCCAGGGTTGCAGCCCTGCCGTCGAGAAAAAAATAAGGGCGCGCGCTCATGTTGGTAATTCCGGGGGAATTCCGGCGCCCCAAAGAGCCTCCGACGCCTTTGCTGAACACAGCCGTATCACAAAATGCAAAAGCCGGAATATGGCAGGATGCGCAACTTAAGGTGCTGTCGAGCGAAAGAATCGGGTCCGAAAACAACCGTTCGCCGAGTTGTTCAGGGGTAAGGTCGGTAGTAGTTGTAAAGGCCCACCCCAAGCAAGCCAATATACAGATGACAGCCCATTTCATGCCGCAAAAATACGAGCCTTGCTCGATTTGTCCATGAATTCAAATCACTGCTGAGCAGATTTTGATCATCGTTTATGTCTGGTTGGAAGCATTTCGTTTTAAATTGGGTTAAACATTTCGTTTTCTGGAAGATTAATACGAAATTTGAGGTCAGTAGTATTCCAATCCGATCTCACATGAAACAGTTTTTAACACTTTTGTGCTTCCTGGCACACAGCGTTTTATTCAGCACCCCGGCTCCTAATTTCACAGTAACCAGTTCTGACAATCAGACCTTGAAGTTGTATGAAAATTATATCAATCAGGGAAAACTGGTAGTCATCGAGGCATTTTTTACCACCTGCCCGCCTTGCAACACCCACGCCCCGCATGTACAAACGCTTTATAACCAAATGCTTGCGCAGTATCCGGGTAAGGTGGAGTTTATTTTGCTGAGTACGCTTGGCAGTGATACCAATGTAAAAGTGGCACAATACAAAACCAGCAAAGGACTGACCATGCCTGGAGTGGGGGCCGATGGCGGCAGCCAAACTGCGCTTCAACCGTACACCAACGGAACCTTTGGCGACTTCCTGGGCACTCCTACTTTTATTGTCATTGCACCAAACACCGGTGAAGTCCATTTCGATATTCGTGGCAACTCGGCCACTCAAACGATGGCGCTGTTGAGTGAAAAAATTGCCGAATTGCAGCCCGCGCCGCCTTGTACGGTACAAAACTTTTTTGGCAGTGGCCTTGATGAAGTAGACTTGCATATTTACAACGAATTCTTTGATACGACTTTCATGATTAACGGGCCTTATAGCCTGAAGGGCAACCCGTTGTTTGCCGGCCAGTCTTATACCATCAAACCGACAAAGGACTATAACCCGCTGGAAGGATTGACTACCTACGATCTGGTGTTGATTTCCAAACACATTTTGGGTATTGAAGCCCTGAATTGCAGTTGGCAACGCGTAGCTGCCGATGTTAATTGCAGCGGCTCCATCACTACGTTCGATATCGTTACAGCCCGAAAAGCGATATTGGGCATTTTACCTTCGCTACCCTGTGGCAGCTGGCGGTTTCTGCCAGATTCGCTGACTGCATTTGGAGGCGCCTGCCAAAACTTTACGGCGGTCAAGATTGGAGATGTGAATGGCTATGCTTGCGATGAAGCGACCAGTGCAGCCGACACCAGGAGTGTATTGCCGTTGAGCCCGACCAATACCTACCTTGAGCAAGGTGAAACAAGGGATATTGACGTCTATCTATCGGAAAATCTAACCCTTGAAGGTTTGCAGTTGGCATTTGAATTCAATCCTGACCAATTGAAAATCAATCATATATCCTCCGAAACATTGAATCAATTCGATGAGGATACGTATAATTTGGACCGACAAGGATTTGTACCGTTGGCTTGGCTAAACCCCACCGGCAGCCAGGTGGAGGCAGAAAAGCCATTGTTGAGTTTGCAGGTAACCGCCGTTCAATCAGGCCGGCTTTCCGATATGCTGAAACTTCGAAGCGCTGGCACTTTCCAACCGGAAGCATACGTCAACAATTCAACCATCCGCGGTCTGCAACTGAACTGGCTTGAATCAACTGAATTTGTTCAGGTAACTCCTAATCCGGCGGATCAAACATGTGAACTGGCGTTTTACCTGTCTGATGAATCACCGGCCATTGTTCAGATTTTCAATTTTCAGGGACGATTAATGTCACAAACGCAAGATCAAGGTGTTGTTGGTTTAAATAAAAAGACCCTTCATGTCGGTCAGTGGCAGCGAGGCGCATACCAGGTAATCTTAAACGGAAAAAGGGCTGGAAGTTTTTTGGTATTGCACCAATGATGGATGCTTTAGGATCGTTTTTTATCTGCTCGGTAAATGTATTGTCAAAAATGTGTCAAAGTTTCTGTAAAACAGATAAATTTGGCCGCCGCTTTATTTTCCCTATTTTTTCTTTTTCTAATCGCTTTCAGAAAGCGTTTTGCTTGCAACCTGAATCTTAAACAGAAATTTGCACAATAAAGCCATTTAGTAATTCCCTGCGTATGACAAAAATTTACACTAACTGCTCTTTTTTCAGAGTAATTCTTTTGATTTTCACGATGATGCCCCTGGCGTTATTAGCTGGAAGTCCCGGCAGCCCGGATCCGGTTACCCTTCCGACTGACCCTGATTCATTGATTAATCAAAACCAACCTTTGGGTCACCTTGAGTGTAACATTCACACCGACACAAACTGTGTGACACACATGATGGGCCTGGAAGCCTGGATTGACTATACTTTTACCGGCGTTTCTATTCCAGTAACCGTACCTTGGTCGACGGGTCAAACTGCCCACAAAATCTTCGTTACCCCCCCAGGCACTTGGAGTTGGGACGTAACCGGTATCGGATGCGAACCTGTTCACCAAAACAATTTCATCACCATTGACGGCAGTTTTTTTCTGGGCCCGCTTGAAATTGAAGGGCCTCCTGCCATTTGTCCTTTCGAAATTGTGGAGTTAACCGTTAATACCAACGGATACGATGAATTCGTTGATTTCGATTGGAACCCGGATGGCGATGACCTGTCGCCATACACCATCCAAGCCCCTGGAACCTATACGCTGACAGTTTGGGATGCTTTTTCCTGTCCGTTCACGGATAGTTACACGATTCCATTGGTTCCACCTTTTGTACCTCAGATCACCGGTCCGATCCGGATTTGTCCGGAAGCCGATACGGCGGTTTTGGTGGTTCAAGGCACCTATTTTGGATATGCCTGGTCGAACGGCGATTCGGGCAACCCGTTAGTTGTAACAGAACCAGGTTTGTATGAAGTGACTGCAACCGACCAATATGGATGTACCGGCGTCGGCACCTACGGTGTTCAATCAGGTGCAGTAGATCCGTTCAGCGTTACAGTTACCAGCACCACCCTTTGTCCGGGCCAATTGGATACTCTTCGGGTGTTAGGAGGATTTTCCAGTTATGTTTGGTCGAATGGGCATAATGGCATCACCAATATTGTCAACCAGGCAGGCACTTATACGGTAACCGTCACCAATATATATGGATGTACAGGCACAGCCAGCACCACTGTTACGCCTTTAGTGCCTCCAAACGTAGCTGTTTCGAACACACCATTATGTCCGGGCGGTATGGCAACCGTGGCTGTCACCAACGGCCCATTTACCAATTATACCTGGTCGACAGGTCAAAACACCTCCGCCATAACGATTACTAACCCAGGCAATTATTCCGTGACAGTCAGTGGCGGTGGCATATGCGCCACCAGTACAAATATTGTCGTGCCGTTGGCTGCTGTACCAACCACGGTGATCGCCAATCCCGATTTGTTGACCTGTACGGTAACTACAGATACGCTCGACGGTTCCGGATCATCGAGTGGATCCAATTTTCCCTTTGTTTGGACAACCCTGGGTGGAAACTTTTTGGCAGACCAGAACACTTTAAATCCGGTCGTCAATCAGCCCGGTACGTATATCCTGAGTATTACCAATCAAACCACCGGCTGTATTACAAGGGATACAGTCATTGTACCCCAGAACATTACGCCTCCCGGCGCAAATGCTGGCCCTCCGGCTACCTTAAATTGCACGTTTACAACGTTGAATATCGGCCCTGTTCCTCCTCCGGGGAACCCGAATTTTGTTCCTAATTGGACAACTATTGGCGGAAATATTCAAACAGGTGGCGGCACCTGGTCGCCTACGGTTAATCAACCTGGCACATATATACTTACGGTAACAAACACCCTCAATCAGTGTACCAGCACGGCCAGTGTGTTGATTCCTCAGGACATCACCGATCCGGTGGCCAACATTGCGCCTCCGAGCTTGCTGACATGTACTCAAGGTACGGTTACGCTCAACAATACAGGAAGCAGTACCGGGTCACAATTCAGTTATCAATGGAGTACCACCAACGGCACATTGAATGGCCCGGTGAACGGCCCAACGGCAACCGCAGCGTCTATTGGCAATTATGTACTTACGGTCACTAATACCTTGAACGGTTGTACTTCTACAGCTTCAACAATTGTGGATGCTGATATCAACATTCCAATGGTCAGCGCCATTCCACCCAATATCCTGACTTGTAATGTTACTTCTGTGCTGATCGACGCTTCGGCGTCTTCTTCAGGAAGCACCTATCAATATAACTGGACGACCACCGGAGGCACTATCCAATCCGGCGGCACAACACTCACACCCACCGTTACAGCGCCAGGCGTGTATACTCTTTCATTGGTAAATACTGCAAACAACTGTTCCGCTACCTTGGGTGTCACCGTTCAGCAAAACATCACACCTCCTCCGGTAAATGCCGGGCCGAATAATACCCTGAACTGCACGGCTCCAACATTGGTACTCGATGGCAGCGCTTCAGCTTCCGGCCCTGGCTACTCCTACATTTGGACAACCACAGACGGCACGATTCTGAGCGGCGACACTACCCTGGCGCCGACGATCGGTTCTCCAGGCATTTACACTTTGCAAGTAACCGATTTGAACAACGGTTGTACGGCTACTTCCACTACTCAGGTATTACAAGACAACAATGCGCCCCAGGCAATCATAGCACCACCGGCCATCCTGAATTGCATTACCCAACAGGTACAAATCAATGCAAGCCAGTCGACCTACGGAAACGGGTTTATCTGCGTGTGGGGAGGCCCCTCAATCGCACAGGGAGGCACTACACCAACTCCAACTATTACAGCTCCCGGCACCTATTGTATTACCATTACCAATACGGCAAACGGATGTACGGATGTTGATTGTACCACGGT
>JAEUUR010000622.1 GCA_016787465.1 Saprospiraceae bacterium
ATAATCGAAAAACGCGGCTTGAATCGCGGATTGGCCGGATTAATGGCTTGCACGGATTTTGATTTACAGATTTTACGGGTTGTAACTTTGAATTCTTTTCGAGGCAAAATCGAGAAACGTTGGATTTGGCGATTGGACGGGTTTTAATGTAATCTAACAATCGAATAATCGGATCAATCGAACCAATCCGTATCAAAGTGGTCATATTAAAGCGCAGACGCAAAAGGCAGGGTTTTTAGTTTCCAAGAATTTGTAAACATTCGAAATGATTGAACTACTCGAAATAATCGAATCAATCGAAATAATCGAACCAATCGAATCAATTACTTTTGCCCTGCCACATCATTTCTCTAACCAATCGAATCATTCGAATCATTCGGATCAATCGAACCAATCGATTCCATTCAAATTATGATCGTCCTAACTGAAGAGCATTTAGCCGTACAACAAGCTGCACGAGATTTTGCACAAAACGAACTAAAACCAGGCGTTATCGAACGCGATTCCAAAGCCATGTATCCTACTGAGCAGGTCAGAAAAATGGCCGAATTGGGGTTTCTCGGGATGATGGTTTCGCCTGAATACGGCGGCGGCGGAATGGATACCGTTTCTTACGTGCTTGCGATGGAAGAAATTTCCAAGGTCGACAGTTCCTGCTCCGTTATCATGTCGGTCAATAATTCCCTGGTTTGCTGGGGTATTGAAAAATTCGGCACAGAGGAACAAAAAAGAAAATACCTGCCCAAACTGGCCAGCGGGGAATGGATCGGATCCTTTTGCTTGTCGGAACCCGAAGCAGGCAGCGACGCTACCAGCCAGCGCACCACAGCGGTTGATATGGGCGATCATTATCTGCTCAGCGGCACCAAAAACTGGATCACCAACGGCGCCACTTCTAAAGTACACCTGGTGATGGCTCAAACCCACCCCGACCTCAAACACCGGGGCATCAACTGCCTGATCGTTGAGTCCGATTGGCCAGGCGTGACCATCGGCGCTAAAGAAGACAAACTGGGCATCCGCGCTTCCGATACGACATCGATCATGTATTCCGACGTAAAAGTTCCGAAGGAAAACCGCATCGGCGAAGATGGTTTCGGATTCAAATTCGCCATGCAAACGCTTTCAGGAGGCCGTATCGGTATTGCCGCACAGGCATTGGGAATCGCCGCAGGCGCCTACGAACTTTCAGTCGCTTATGCCAAAGAACGTTCGGCTTTCGGTAAACCAATATCACAACACCAGGCCATCGCATTTAAACTGGCCGACATGGCCACTGAAATAGAAGCTGCCCGACTCTTGGTACAACGCGCAGCCTACATGAAAGACCAACACCTCAACTTCGACCAGGCCGCGGCGATGGCAAAACTTTTTGCCTCCGAAGTCGCCATGCGTCACACCGTCGAAGCCGTTCAAATTCACGGAGGTTATGGCTTCGTGAAAGAATACCACGTGGAAAGGCTCATGCGCGATGCCAAAATCACCCAGATCTACGAAGGCACCTCCGAAGTTCAACGCATCGTTATTTCCAGGAATGTGCTGAATGGAGAACTGTATGTGTAATTGATTCGATTATTCGATTGGACCGATTATTCGATTGTTATAAACTCAGAAAACCTCAATCGAATAATCGGTACAATCGAATAATCGAACAATTTTTCCTTTCTCGGTTACCAAATTCATTTGTCTGACATAGATGGTCAACATCTATCATGAAAATCAGACAATATGAAATTTACTTTTTTTGCAAACAGCTTCTTTTTATTTCTTGCCCTATTCCTTTACAACGGCTTGCAGGCTCAGCAAGAATGGTTAATTCCGGGCCAGAAGAGCACCAGCACCTTATATCGTTACGACAAAAGCCGGGCGGTTGCTGTTGATGAAAGCGGATCAGTGTATACCACCGGAATTTCGGAAAACAACAACAACCAATATAATAACTGGGCCTGGGAAATTCCAGTCAAAAAATATAGCCCATATGGTGGTCGAGTATTTGCTGCCCACAAAAATTTAGTGCCGAGTACTTGGTCAAGTCAAGACGAAGCCGGCTTTGCCATCGGGGCATCTGCCAAACACGACCGGGTGATAGTCGGCGGCTATAAACACATTTGGTATTTTCCTTTTTTAGCCTTTTTCTCTGCCTCCTCAGGCGCCTATATCGCAGAGATTCCTTTCAATTATTGTAATGGAGCAATTCTAAATATGGATGTAGTAGGCGACGCTGTGTATGTCATTGGGAGTTTTAACGGCACCTTGTCTTTTGGTTACAACTTGCCTGTTCTAACCTCTGTTCCGGCAAAAAAGAACATCTTTATTGCCAAATTCGACATTGCCAGCAGAACCTTGCAGCGGGTATTTCAAGTGTACGGCGACGGGTTGATGGCAAAAGATATCAAGGCGGATGAATCCGGCAACATTTACTTTACTGCAATAACCTCTGGGATGGTTCAATTTATCGGGGTTACGGGTGTTTATGTGCCTACAGCTTCCGGCCAGCGCGAGGCGTTTATTTGCAGTGTAACTTCGGCCGGGGTAGTTCATTGGGCCAAACCAGCCTCACCCACTTTTTCCGACCCGAATTTCAACCGCAATTTCCCGATTGGCATGTCTGTCGGCGATGAATCGGCAACTATTGTCGTTGGTGGCAACGATGCCAATACCGGCTCGGCCTACATCCGGAAATACAATGCCGGAAACGGCGCCTCCCTGGGCCAATCACCCGCATTTACAGGTAAAGTGATTAATGACCTGACAGTAGCCACATGTGGTATACACCGGATATATGCCGTCGGAAATGAAGTGCTTTCGAATGGTGCGCCAGGATTCGGTTTTATGTTCGAGTTCTTTTTGAATGATTTTAATAACGGCGGTTATCATTATACCAACGATCCTGCAATTATAAATGGCGTTGCAGTCGATAAGCTGGGGCATCCTGCCATTGCTGGCGAAACACCGTCTTACATCAACAGTTTTTCGTTTCGGGGTAAAACCGTAGCTCAAACCAATTCACATGAATTTGCCGGCAAATTCAAAGCGAACAACTCCTGTTGCCCCAACCGGGGGTTGAGCCTCGACGGTGTGAATGACTTTGCTGAGCTGACGTTTCCACCTGACGTTGCCAATTACACTTTGGAAGCCTGGGCTCAATCAACCGCTACCAACACGGGGGCTTGCAATGGAGAATTCCGTACCCTGGCGGCCTGGAAAAATTTCGGAAAATATGCGATTGAAGTCGGCGAATGCGCAGGCAATTTGGCAATCAAGTATTATTACCCTTCTGCTTTCAGCTCGACCATAAAGATGGAATTTTCATCCAACCACAATACGGGGCGGATGGCATCATATTGCTGTTACTTTCGATGGAAACAATCTTAATGCGTACATCGACGGTCAGCAGGTTGTCATGAATTTTGTTACCTCCGGATTAAGTATCGGTGCGCCGTCAAAGTTTTACCTGGGGCGCGATTTTTTCACCACCTTGAGTACTGAACATTGGCAAGGCCGCGTGGATGAGTTGCGGATTTGGGACCATGCAAAAAGCCAGACAGCCATTCAAAATGGCATGAATTGCGCCCTTCGTGGCACGGAAAGCGGGTTAGTTGCTTATTACCCATTCGATCAGGGCAGTCCTGTACAAAATAACGCAGGAGTTACCACGAGTTGGAGTGTACCCACCAGCTCTCCCTATTCCTATCCATATTTTCAGTTGCAGAACTTCTCCATGACCGGCAACAACTCGAATTGGATATGTTCGTCGGTTACTTTAAACGGCTTTTGTTCTCCCGCCGTTGGCGAGGAAGTCGATGATCGATCTGGTGAACAGGAGCAAGTTGTTGAAGATGTACAACAAGAGTTCAAAGTATATCCAAACCCGGGTTCAGGGTGGTTCAACCTGAAATTGAATGCATCGAATGAATCAACACTCCAGTGGAAAGTATTGAACCTGACGGGCGTCGTCATGATGGAAGGGATTTTACCGGAAGGAGAAACAGACATCCAGGTTCAGACGGAAGCGCTCGCCAAAGGCATGTACCTGATTCAGCTTTTTAAAGAGGAAAAAAACCTGGGAACGAAAAAATGGATTAAAAATAATTGATTCGATTGATCCGATTGAGTATGTGGACAGAATTAAATTAGAGAAACTGTAGTCAGGCAAAATGAAGTGCAGATACCTCCCTACGGTCGGTATGACTGCTCGCAAAAAAGAAGCAATTGATCATCAGTTTTCTCGCTGACGCTCGAAAATATGCTGTG
>JAEUUR010000636.1 GCA_016787465.1 Saprospiraceae bacterium
ATAATCCGTTCGTGAACAAGATGATTACGTTTGAAAGTGCCAATTTGAGGTTACGACCGTTTCGTGAAAGTGATTTTCCATTTGCGTTCCGGATGCAAAGCAGCGAAGAAATCATGCACTATATTCGTGCAGCCACCAGTGATGAATCCGAAGTGCGGGCGCGGACCGACATGTGGTTGTCGTATGCGGCACAAAATCCGGGTTACGGGGTGTGGATCATGGAATTGAAGACCGACCATACTGTGGTGGGTTATGGCGTGGTTCGTCATGTTGAGTTTACGCCCGGTAAAGAAATTGAGATCGGATACATTGTGGCCAGGGAATACTGGGGAAAGGGGTTTGCCACGGAAGCCAGTCGCGCTATGATAGCCTATGCTGAAAAGCAGCTTGGGGTGCAAGAACTGGTGGCCTACACAAGCGAGGAGAATACGGGTTCGAACAGGGTGCTTGAAAAATGCGGTTTTCAGCGCATGGGTATTGAACGGGTATATGATGCCGATTGTTTGAGGTGGTGGAAAAGGATGGGGTAATGTTGTATTCCTGGACGCAGCAGGAAGAGGGCACAATAATTAAACTGGAATTGTTTCCAAAAAGTGTTACTGAAAATGTTGAGATGTCAACATTAACTTTGCATGAGCAAAACTGAGTGAAGTTATATTAACCGGTTGCTTCATCCTTCAAACACTTCATGCCTTGCCCAATGGAAAAATCACCTGATCAAACCGAGAAACAAAAATTCAATTTCAAAACGCGAAAAGAACTAGCTGAACAATTAGGATTACACGAAAACACCTTGCGACGAATGTTGAAACGAAGGGGTTTTACGTTGCCTCCGGGTCGCATTTCACCTGAACATTATCAGCTAATATTGGAAAAACTTGGTTGTCAATGAACCGAGAATTTGGTCAACTATATTTTATGTGGTAGATAATGGTGCAAAATGGTGCGAAATGGTGGAAAATAGTGCGAAATAGTGCGAAATTTTGAAGAAAAACCCTTATAACTTTGTGCGTGTAAAAACGCTAATCTATGAACCGATTTTCCTCCAAACTGCTTTTAGTTATATTCTTTTTATGTTACCTCCTCCAACATTCCTTTGCACAAGTTTCTATTGAACGCCCGTTTCGACAATTCACTACTCAATCCGTATTGAAACAAGCGCTTAACGAACAGCCTGAACTGATCAGCAATCTTGCACAATTAGAAGCCTATATCAGTACCTATGGAAGTGCCGGGGACACACGCCTAGACACTATTCCCGTTGTCTTTCACATCCTTCAATCCGAGGGGCAACCGTCCCCCGATGAATCGTCCATTCTAGATCAATTGGATGCCCTTAATCGAGCTTTTGGCTCGTATGAGGCCACACTTGAACCTTTTGTGTTTGATAAGATTCAGGCTATGGCGGCAAAAGCCATCCATCCGGGCATTTATTTTTGCCTGCCGACAATGGATGTTACCGGAGCGCCATTTGCACCGATCAGGTACAGTATTTCTTCAGTACAAAATTGGTCGGATGATCAAGCAATTATGTCAGCTTCATCCGGAGGCGCCGACCCAATCGACCCTTCGAGATTTTTAAACATTTGGGTAGCTCAGTTAGAGCATCCTAATAGTGGATTTGCCACATTTCCCGGCATTTCAATCCAATCTGACGGGATTGTAATTGATCCGGATTATTTTGGAGTATCAGCCAATAATACCGATCCATATTCGGGAGGCAAATCGCTTGCACACCTGGTAGGTTCTTATTTGGGACTTTATGAATTGTGGAATGAAGCGGTTCCTTGCGGAGACGACCAAGTAGATGACACCCCGATTCACAATGCGCCCAATTATGGAATCGGCGCCAATTTTCATCATGTCAGTTTGTGTGATTCATTGCCCATAGTTGAGATGATTATCAATTACATGGACAATACCGATGATGTTGCGTTAACCATGTTCACACAAGGGCAAAAAAACAGAATGAAGGCTGTGCTTTCTGACTTGGGGCCGCGAACTCTGTTAACTAAATGGAACAATGCATGTCAACCTGAGGGGGCATTCGCACAACCTTACATTTCTAACCCCCAGACCCAATCTGTCTATGCGGTTAATTCTTTTAATGCTTTTCCCAATCCGGCAGCTAACGCTTTCTATTTAGAGATATTCATGCAACAACCCGGGAAAGTCAAGTTTATTGTATTAAATAGTTTGGGAGAAACCATTTCGACTTTTGATTACCAAATTCAATCCATGACTAACCAGGTTTTTAGTCAGGATTGCAGTTCATGGCCATCTGGAACCTATTTTATCCGCGCGGCATTTGAAGATGGCTCAAACACCGCGAAAAGCATCCGGATTAACAATCAATAACATTACCTACAAATTTTTTTAAACCATCCTGTGCCAGGGTTGGAATAAGCTCCTTTTGCCTTTTCCCTACTTCACCGTAAATATCTTGCTCCTATGAAGCAGTACTTTTTAACCTTGATATTGAATTTTTTAGCCATTGTGTTGGTTGCTCAACCCAATAACTCTTACAATAAAAACGTGATTATGCCCTCCCCCGCTGCGGCATCATTGGGTAAATATGGTGACATTCCAGTAAGTTACTATACGGGCGTTCCTAATATAGGTATACCAATCCATACACTGACTGACGGCCCATTAGGTATGTCAATTTCACTGAGCTACCACGCTTCTGGCGTACGCGTGCAGGAAGCTGCCGGATGGGTTGGCCTCAACTGGAACCTGAATGCCGGCGGAGCCGTTAGCCGCACCGTGCAAGGTTTAAAAGATGAAGATGCCGTTGGCGGCTGGTATTACAAAGGAGATGAAATTCCGTCCCTAGGCCCTACTACGCAAGATACTTGCAATTTTTATAATTTTGTCCCACAGGTAAACAGTGGTGTTAAAGACAGTGAGCCCGATATTTTTTCCTTTAATGCAGGGGGCGTTTCCGGCAAATTTTATCTGACCAACAATGACAATGCCAGTGTGAAAGTTACCCTGGTACCCATGCAAGATGTAAAAATCATTCCGAGATTTTCATCCAACACTGCAGAAACCAATCACTTGAAAGGCTTTATTATCATTACACCGGACGGCGTAAAATATCATTTTGGGGATATAGGGGATGGGAACCCGGCCATAGAAACACTGGCCGGTGGTGGAGGTAATTATCCTGAAATTCCAAGCTCCTGGTATTTGAAAAAAATCGAAACACATGATGGGAAATATGCAATCAACCTGACTTATGTTGATGAATATTCAACATCGACTTACATTCCTTCCCACTCTTCCTGCGACAATACAGGTTCTTCCAATCCGCCGGTGGCTAGTTACGGGTCGAATGTAAAAGGGAAACGGCTTTCAACGATTACAACATCCCTTGAAACTGTAACTTTTAATGCGAGTACGGCAACCCGGGAAGATTTGGCGCTGCATCCTTTAGGCACCAACCCTCCCAAATCGCTGGCTTCAATCTCTATCACAAGCGGTTCGTTTCAAAAGAAATTCGAATTCACTTATGATTATTGGCTCGACAACAGCTCTGATGCGCCTACAAACGGCGATATCACCGTCAAAAAAAGGCTTCGGCTTACACAAGTAGCGGAAAAAAGCGGTGATGGAACGATCACCAATCCACCTTATGTGTTTGATTATTTTACGCAAAGCGGCAACCCGAGTTTTTTACCGCACCGGTTGTCGCGTTCTACCGACCATTGGGGGTTCTACAATGGCAAGAACAATGGTTCCTATATATTAAACACCCTGAATATTGGATACCAAAGCGCAACATGTATTAATGGACAAAGTTGTAATAATCACAAATTTTCCTACCCGGGTACTTCCGACCGTGAAACGGATGAAGCATCCATGAAATTTGGCACCCTGAAAAAAATCACATACCCTACGGGAGGATACACCGAATTTGACTTTGAGGCGAATGATTATTACTCAACCACACCTACTACTCAGAAAATCACCCTGTTAAATATTCCGGCAGCCAGCACCTGTGCATCCTTCACCGTGGTGGGCACACCCAATCCCATTTCATTCACGACAACCGATTTGCCTAATCTGAAATATGAAATGACTTTGTTGAGCATTGGCTGTACCTGTCCGGCTCAAGTGAGTATGGAAGTAAAAGTGTACCGTGTGTCGGATAATTTTTTAGTCGCAACTTCCGGCCAATACCAATTGAACTGCAACCAGGCCGCTGGAACCGGCAGTGTTTGGGAAGGCGCCCTGCAACCGTTATTTGGCAACGCACTCGCTGCCAATGTCAATTATCGGTTCGAAATATTTTTTTCCAAATCGCACGCCAGTTTTAAAATAATAAAAGAAAATACCATCGCATCCGGAAATCGAAAAGTTGGCGGGTTGCGTATCAAACAGGTGACGACCCATGACGGTTATTCCAGCGCAAATAACATCGTTCGCACTTATGAATACCGCGACTCCGTACAAACCACCCGGTCTTCCGGAATCTTGTACCAGGAACCCAAATATTTACACTCCTATACATGGTACCCTGATACACTAGCCTTATGTGTTGAATGTTCTCCAGATTGTGGATGCAATTCAACCGGTGGTTGTGCCGTCAATTTCTTTGATATTAGTACTGTGCCTTTAAGTTCCTTCGAAGGATACCATATCGGTTACGGTTACGTGAAAGAAATATTCCCGAACAATGGGTACAAAACCTATGCATTTCAAACCGAAAGCCCGGCGAGTAATAATACCTATCCTGCTCCGCCTGCGCCCGCGCGAATCATCGCCGGAAATTTACGATACACTGCCGTAAGAGATAATTCCAGCAATTTAAAAGCTTCTGAAACGCATGTACCCTATGCCGAAGCTTATACCAACAGCACTGCAAGCATGTTCAAAGTGTCGCAACAATGCGGCAATTTTCTGACCACATACAGCATCAGAACCAGACCATACCGAGAGGTTTCTGTTGCAAACATGGTCGATGGAGTCACTTCAGCTGTCATTCGCACATTTGATGCAACCAACCGGTTTTTATTTCCCGTCACAGAAAAAACTTACAACTCAGACAGCAAAGAGTTTTTAACCGAATACATTTATAACCACGACTATACCACCAGTTCAACCATAAAAGATTCCTTGCTCGCAAGGTTCCTCATTGCAACGCCCTGGAAAACAAACATCAAAGTGAATGGTACGCAGTTCGACGGTACAGAACTGGAATACGCCTTTTTTAACAATTCCACAGGCGCTTACCAAGCCACAGGCACAGCAGCATCGCCAAGAGCCTATAAATATTACCGTTTTGAAAAAACTTGGGACGCCTCCGGCAATTTGACAGGTTCGGGAAAAACATTAAAAGGTACCACGAACAGCTACGATTCCAAAGGCAATGAAATCTCTTTCACAGAAGCCGGATGGACAGATCCAGAAGTGTATGTGTGGAATACGGCTGGTTTGTTGTTGAGCAAAACCTATAAAAGCCATACAGTTACTTACGATTATTATTCCAATACCCGACTTCCTAAAATCGTCACCGACATTGACGGACGAAAAACCGGGTACACCTTCGACAAGCTGATGCGTTTGGCAAAAGTAACCAAGGACAATGCTTCGCTGGATGCCGGAGGAAATGTGGTCAATGGGAATGTACGGAGTGAGTACACCTACCACTATAAAGAAGCTTCACCGGGTGATCAGTACAATTGGATCAAGGTGAAAAACACTTTCACAGCCGTTAGTGGAAGCAACCTGACTGCCACAGAAACCATTGAATATCTGGATGGTATCGGCAGGAGCATGCAAACCGTAAAAAAAGCTTGGTCGCCAACCAACAAAGACGTTGTTGCAGCTGTGGCTTATGACACGGAAGGGCGCGTAATCAAACAATATACGCCCTTTATGACCACCACCAATACCGGCGCATTTGCAACGGTGCCTGTGAACCAAAAGTTTACCCTTACCGTATATGAAGCTTCACCGCTGGGCAGATCCACTTCGGTTACCGCTCCGGATTGGTATGCCGTTACCTCCAGCTATGGGGCAAATGCGGCCAATGAAGTGGGATATATGAACGGAAGCTCTTCTACCT
>JAEUUR010000639.1 GCA_016787465.1 Saprospiraceae bacterium
CAACCCAAGCGGGCGGCTGACAGTGACATTCCCACGACATGAAGGGCAAATTCCGATTTTTTACAACATGAAACACACCGGTCGCCCCTTCGATGCCAACAATAAATACACCTCCAAATACCTTGATATGCCCAATGAACCGCTTTATCCTTTTGGTTACGGTTTGAGCTATACAACGTTCTCTTATTCAAGTGTTTCTCTGGATAAAACAGTGATGCGAAAAGGTGAAAAAGTAAAAGCTTCCGTGGTGGTAACCAATACCGGAAAAATCAACGGAGAAGAAACCGTTCAGTTGTACATCCGCGATTTGGTTGGAAGCAGCACACGACCGGTAAAAGAATTGAAAGGTTTTCAAAAAATCACATTGCAACCCGGAGAGCAAAAAATTGTTTCATTTGATATTGACGATTCCATGCTGGAGTTTTTCAACTATCAGCTTGAATTGAAAACAGAACCAGGCGTCTTTCAGGTAATGATCGGTCGTAATTCTTCAGATACGCAACAAGCGCAGTTTGAATTGAAATGACTACTGCAAAACCTCGCAATGACACAAATCATTTGTTAAGGTTTTAATATTGGTGTTTTAATTTCTAATTTTGTAAGGTTTAATTCGGCCACAACGTCATCTGAAGCTGGAGCTTCGGATGGACCATTTAATCAACGTCATCCGAAGCTGGAGCTTCGGATGGACAATTAATCGCATAGACCCAGTATAAAATTTCCATTGAAAACAGGAAACACAGCACTTTAGTTCTTTTAGCCACTATTGTATGAAGCTTTTTTTACCCTCCATTGCGGTTTGGGCTTTTAGCCTTTTTGTATTTTCCGCACAAGCGCAGGACACACGCATTTCCGGAACGGTCACAGATGGAACCTCCGGAGAACCGTTGATCGGCGTCACCATTTCAGTTGTAGGAGCAGCAAAGGGCGCTGTTTCCGACTATGATGGCAAATACAGCGTTCCGGTTAGCGCTTCTGACCGTCAACTCCGTTTCTCCTACACCGGCTATAACTCGCAGGTGGTCGACATCAATGGTCGCACGGTCATCGACGTTGTGATGAATGAAGACAACGACGTGTTGAAAGAAGTAGTCGTAATCGGGTATGGCACGCAGAAAAAAAGCGACCTGACCGGCGCCGTATCATCGTTGCGCGGCTCCGATCTTCGAAAAATTCCATCACACGCTGCCGAGCAAGCCCTTCAAGGAAAAGTGGCAGGGGTTCAGGTTACCAGCACCTCCGGCGCGCCGGGCGCAACGCCGGTAATCCGCGTGCGCGGCGTTGGCACATTTAACAACTCCTCCCCGATTTTTGTGGTCGACGGTGTGATCCTGGACAACATCGCCTTCCTGAATTCCGCCGACATCGAATCAATGGAGGTATTGAAGGATGCATCTGCAACGGCAATTTATGGCTCGCGCGGCGCCAACGGAGTGATCATCATCACAACCAAACTCGGCAGAATCGGCGATATAAAACCGAGCTACAGTTTTTCAGCGGAATACGGCATTCAACACCTGGCCAAAAAAATCGACCTGCTCAACGGCAAAGAATTTGGAGCCTACGTCAACGACATTATCACCGGCACCTACAACAACCTCGATGCATTGCCCAATACCGACTGGCAGGATCTGGTTTTCCGGGATGCACCTATCGGCAACTATCAGTTTTCCGTTTCCGGTGCTTCCGACAAACAACAATACTACCTGGGCCTGGGCTTTTTCAACCAACAGGGTATCATTGAAAAGTCAGACTTCAACCGCCTGACCATCAAACTGAACAACACATACCGATTGTCTGACAAGCTGAAAATCGGCAATAACCTGACCCTCGCACCTTTCAGCCAAAGCAATGCGCCGAATGTAACCTACGCCGCTTACCGTGCACAACCCGTTATCAAGCCATACAATGCCGACGGCAGCTACGCTGAAGTGCCCGGCGTGGGCAACCCTTTGGCCGACATCGAGTATACCAACAACAACAACCGCGGCCTGCGTTCCGTCGGCAATATTTTTGGAGAACTGAATCTGGATAAAAACCTGGTATTCCGTTCATCGTTCGGCATCGATTTCAACTACGCCGAATCCCGCGCATTTACTCCGGTATTTTATGTTTCGCCGCAACAGTTGAACGAACAGAATGATCTGAGCATCGGCAATTTCCGCAACTCCAACTGGCTTTGGGAAAATACATTGAACTACAATTTTGAAAAAGGGGAAAAACACCGGTTCGCCATGGTGGCAGGTTACACGATGCAACAGTTGCGCTCGCGCATCTTTACGGTAGCTGCTGAAAACGTCATCAGCGAACAGGAAAACCTGTGGTATATCAACAGCAACAATATCAACCCCAATTCAGTTTTCCACGGCGTTGATCCAAACCAAAACTACGCGCTGTTGTCCTATCTGTTCCGCGCCAATTACACACTTAACAACAAATACCTGTTCACTGCGACATTCCGTCGCGATGGCTCCTCCAAATTTATCAAGGAAAACCGCTGGGGCAATTTCCCATCTTTTGCAGTAGGCTGGAACCTCGCCGAAGAAGCATTCATGGACAAATACAAGGCGATCAACACCCTCAAATTGCGGGCGAGCTGGGGCCAGATCGGCAATGAAAAAATCAGCTACCTCGATCAATATGCCTTGATCATTAATGGCGCCAACGCCATTTTCGGAACCGGAGAAAACACCATTGCAGGTTCAACTTTTGGCAAAAACGGCAATCCGGACATTCGTTGGGAAACCACCACACAAACCGACATCGGCCTGGAAATCGGGTTGTTTGAAAGCAAAATCACCGCTGAGTTGGATTTTTACAACCGCCTCACAGATGATATCCTGGTTGAACTTTCCACCCCCGGTTACACTGGAAATGGACAAGGCGTGAAAGTGCGCTACAATGCCGCTTCTGTGCTCAATCAAGGCATCGAGTTCAATTTGGTGTACAATGGCCGCGCCGGCGATCTGAAATACCGCATCGGCGCACTTGGCTCCACCGTCAAAAACGAAGTAAAAAGTGTGGGCGGCAGCAGCGGCGTCGATTCGACACTGGTTGGCGGTTTTCTTGGCAACGGCCAATCCGTTACCCTGTCGAAAGAAGGATTGCCCATCGGCGCTTATTATGGTTTTGAAACAGGCGGCGTTTTCCAAAATCAGGCGCAACTCGACGCTACGCCGCACCAATCCATTGCAGGCGTGGGCGACCTGATCTTCGTCGACCAAAACGGCGACGGCAAAATCAACAACGCCGACAGGGTGTATATCGGCTCGGCAATACCCAAATTCATTTATGGTTTCTCCACCGAACTCACCTATCGGGCATTCGACTTGTCGATTGATTTCCAGGGACAAGTAGGGAACAAGCTGTACAATGGCAAAGAAGCGGTGCGCCCCGATCTGTACAACTTTGAAACCCACACCCTCGATCGCTGGACGGGCGATGGCACCAGCAATAAAGAACCTCGGGCCAGTTCCGGAGGATATAACTGGGTGACATCCGACCGGTTCGTGCAAGATGGTTCTTTCCTTCGTTTACGCTCCGTCACCTTGGGCTTTACACTTCCTGAAAAAGCACTCAATCGTGCCAAAATGCAAAATGCCCGCTTGTATTTGCGCGGAACCAACGTATGGACATTGACTAAATTTACCGGATTCACGCCGGAAATAGGCAGCAATGATGTGCTTTCTGCCGGCATCGATTACGGCGTTTATCCAATCACAGCGGTGTACAGCGCCGGCGTCAACATCACATTCTGATTGGTTCGGGTTATCACATCTCCTGCCCATTCAAACAATAAAGTGGTTGTGAAAATCGTGATCGTATAATCATTTGAAAATCAAGAATTTTCCATCACTCAAATCATTAAACTCACTTTAATCTCAGAATAATTCGTTGAACAATGAATATTGCAAGCAAACTTTCCATCATATTTCTGTTGCTCGGCCTCAGCGCCTGCAACGACTTCCTTGAGGAATCGCCACAAGGCAATCTTACCCAGGAATCATTCCCTTCCACTGCCAGTGAGGCGGCTCTGGCAACCAACGCCTGTTATGCCACCCTCCGCAATTGGTATTTCCATTCCGGCGGCTACCCAATCCTGGATATCATGTCGGACGATTCCTATAAGGGCTCCAATCCGAGTGACCAGGCCAACAACCTCGATCCTTTTAACAACTTTACGTTCACCACTTCTCAAGACGGGCTCGACCGCTGGTGGAATGCCTTGTATGAAGGGATCAAACGCGCCAATGTGGTAATTGAAAAAGTGCCGCTCATTGCGATGAACGACAATGAAAAGGCTGCTCTGATCGCGCAGGCCTGCTTTTTAAGGGCCATGTTTTATTTCGATCTCGTGCGGGCATGGGGCGGCGTTCCGTTGGTACTCGACACCAATCCGGCACTTACACTGGGCCGGGCTACAGAGGAAGAGGTATACCAGGTGATTCTTTCTGACCTGGATTTTGCCGCTGCCAATTTACCCGAACGTTCTGCTCTGAGCACATCCGATTACGGCAGGGCAACCAAAGGGGCTGCAAAATCCATGCTTGCAAAAGTATATTTATTCCGCAAAGACTTTGTCAATGCAGAAAAGTTTGCGCTTGAAGTGATCAATTCTGGCGAATATCAATTGGATCCTAGTTTTAGCCATACGTTTTCTATTTATGGCCAGTTCAATGAAGAATCTGTGTTTGAAGTTGGCGCACAAGGCAAAGATGGCTACGACAATGGCGGCAACCAGTATTCCAACACTCAAGGGGTGCGCGGAACGCCAAACCGCGGCTGGGGTTTTAACCGACCTTCAATTTCATTGCAAAACCATTTTGAAACCGGCGACCCACGCAAGGAAGGAACTATCATTTTTCTGAACGAAGTGCTCGACGGTGTAACCATTGCCGGCGATGGCAGTACGCCTAACATCACCTATTCCGATCCTCCAACGAACAGCATCATTGCTGAAATCGAATGTTACAACCAAAAAGTGTGGATACCGGGTACTACAACCGCGGAACAATGGGGACACAACCGCAGGCTTATCCGCTTTGCCGACGTACTCTTAATGGCTGCGGAGGCTTCCAACGAAAACGGTAAAGCCGCACAAGCATTGACCTACCTCAATCAGGTTCGCGCCCGCGCCCGCGAAGGAAACGCCGCTATTTTACCCGATGTAACGACTACCGATCAGGCCGCCTTGCGCACAGCCATATTAAACGAACGCCGCTCCGAATTGGCGCTGGAAGGCCATCGGTTCTGGGATCTGGTGCGTACAGGGAATGCACCTGCCGTGCTTGGGCCGCTTGGTTTCGAAACCGGCAAACACGAACTGTTGCCAATCCCTCAAACGGAAATCGATATTTCACAGGGAGCTATCCGGCAAAACCCCAACTGGTAACGCTGATTTAAGGGATTTCAGGATTTCGCGGAGGATTGCAGGATTTTTAAAGAACAGGATTTTAAATCAAGCGCCTTGCCGCAGCCAAAACACCATAATATAATTCCAAACCACAATCCATACTGAACTTTTTTTTCACAAACTCTTTTCTATTTAACATGAAAAATTCATTGTTATTAAAATCTCTTGCCATTGTTGGTATCGCAGTCCTGGCCTTCCAGGCTTGCAAAAAAGAGAAAACCTACGAGCTTCAGACATTGGTTGCTGCCGGCGTTGATCTCAACGGCGCATCAAGCGCAACCGGAGTTGCAGCTACTGCCGACATCGTAGCCACTTTCTCTGAACCGATCAATGCCTCAACGGCGAACAGCACAAACATCACGTTGGTGCGCGATTATGACAACGCTGCGATTCCTACCACCATTTCCGTTTCCGGCAATGTGGTGACGATCAACCCGAACGAAGACCTCGGTAGCGGCACCTTGTATGAACTGTCTTTCGGAGGCGCTGTAGCTTATGCCGACGGCAAAGCAAACGTAGCTGCATTCTCACGCACGTTCACAACCGCAGGCACTTTTGCTCCGGCAGGCGCTATTGCACACTGGACATTTGAAAACAATGCAGAAGACCAGGCTGGCAGCAATGATGCATCTGCTGTGGTTGCTGTAACGTATGAAAACTCACGCAATGGAGCAGCAGGTAAAGCCGCAACGTTCAATGGCGACAACTCGATCATCGAAGTACCGAACGGCGATTTGCTGATGAATACCAGCAATTTCACCCTGAGCTTCTGGGTAAAAGCAGTTTCCGATAACCACCCGAACGGCCAGTTCGTAATGGGCCTGGCTGCTTTCTACGGATTCCAGTTCGAAATCACAGGCGATTACAGCTGGTGCAAATTGGCCGGACGTTATGACTTGGGCAACAATACTACCGGTTCAGAAGACCTTTGGTTCCCTGGCGACGGCAAAACTTTCGCGAACGGTGGCTGGCAAGGCTGGGATTTCTGCAAAGACCTGACCGCTTCCGGCGGCGTGGCTGGCTTATTGAAAGACAAATGGGCGCACGTTGTATGTGTGTATAATGGCGCAACCCGCCAGGGCATTATGTACATCAACGGCGAAAAAATGAAAAGCTTCGATTTCGACCTGTGGCCCGACGGTGATGCAAAACGCAACGTAACCGGTTTGAAATACGGCGGCACAGCTCCTGAAACAGTAAATGAATTGGCATTCGGTTTCATCCAATCCCGCGCAGGCACTCTGTGGGATACTGAAACATGGGGCGGTTACGACTTCCCGGAAGCCAACCACTTCAAAGGCCAACTTGACGATGTTCGTATCTTCCACAAAGTACTTACCGATCAGGAAATCCTGTTGATGTACAATTCAGAAAAGTAAGTTGGATGCTGGATGCTGGATTTGAATGATGGATATTAAATTTCTTCAATTTCCAATTTCAATTTCCAATTTCCTATTCTAATTTCCATTCTTCGAGGCTGTCTCTAGCGTTTTCCGCGAATCCGGCGGAAAAATAACCCAGGAGACAGCCTCTTTTATTTCCAGTCAACACCTTACTTTTGGCTATCACTATGTAACATCATGAAATACATTTACCTGCTTTCACTGCTCCTTGCGACACAAATAACCAATGCCCAGTCGAACAAAGCTGCCGACCCATTTTTGGACTCACTTTCCTACCATACCTTTCAGTTTTTTTGGCAGCTTGGCAATACCGACAATGCACAAATTCCTGACCGCTGGCCGACGGATAATTTTTCAAGCATCGCCGCAACTGGCTTTGGATTAACCAGCTACGTCATCGGCGTTGAACAAAAGTATGTAAGCAGGAAAGCGGCAGCCGAGCGGGTGCTTCGCACACTTCAATTTTTACAAACCCTACCCAAAGGCAATCAGATGAGCGGGGTAGCAGGGTACAAAGGTTTTTTTTACCATTTTCTGGATCAAAAAACAGGTTTGCGGTTTAAAACTGTAGAACTCTCTACCATCGATACAGGCCTGTTGATGGCCGGCATCCTGGTGTGTATGACCTACTTTGACGCTGATGATGCGACTGAACGAGCTATCCGGGATCTTGCCGACCAGCTCTATCGTGCCGTTGAATGGGATTGGGCCATGAACGGCAAACCGACCATGAGTATGGGCTGGTTTCCCGACCGTGGTTTTTTGGAAAGCTCCTGGCGCGGATACAACGAAGCAATGGTACTGTTGGTGATGGCCATCGGTTCGCCCACGCATCCGATTAAAGCAGAAGCCTGGCGGGCATGGACGGAAACCTACCAATGGCGCCAACACCTTGGACAGGAATATGTAAACTTCGGACCACTGTTCGGACATCAATACTCCCATTGTTACATCGATTTCCGGGGTATCAAGGATGATTACATGCGCACCAAGGGTATCGATTATTTCGAAAACTCAAGGCGTGCAACCCTTGCCAACTGGAAACATTGCACCCTGAACCCCGGCGGGT
>JAEUUR010000008.1 GCA_016787465.1 Saprospiraceae bacterium
GTTCATCCTGAGCCAGGATCAAACTCTCCATCGTGTCTCTTTAGTAGTCTTTTTCAACTACCGCTTTCTTTACTCAGGGTCCGTTATTCAAGTCTCTTCTTTCTTACCTCTCTCGCTTCCTTCCTGTCAATGAACTCTTTATAAAAACCTTCCTTTGAAGGCATTTTATGTTCTTTAATTCGTTGGGGCCGCAAAGGTACAAGCCCCATTTATTCTAACCAAGCATTTTGAAAAATTTCTTTAAAAAATTATCCACATTTAAGATGTGGAAAACTGGAGTGAAATCTTTCAAACATCTTCCGCCTTTGCGAAAGCGGGCGCAAAGGTAATTTGGTTTGGCAGACAAATCCAAACAGTTTTCAAAATTTTTTTCTGAAATTAATTCACAACCCTACTCAAAAATTTGCGCCCTGCACCTGAAAATTTTGCGTCTACCGAACTAACATCGGCGTAAATGCAAGTCTGCCGGCACATGAATGGAATAATTATTCAATAGAATGGGCATCTACAAAATAATAAACAAAATTGAATTGTGTATGCCCGATAAACAATTCAATTGGATCAAAGCGGGAGATATCGGCTGGAAAACCCATTTGCTTTTGCCTCCTTATATTGTGCTGCCATCTCTTTAATGGTAGCTTCAATCGATCGGTAGTTAAAGCCAGGTACTGTAAGGGATTTTTTGTTACTATAATAATAATGTGTCACGCTAGCCCTAGCACTTTCTTTTGTAACCATAGGTAGCATACCTAATAACTTTTCTTTGAGCCACTCAACCCTCCAGGCTACTTCTGAAAGAATTGGGCCAACAACAATAGTTGGCTCCTTAACATCAAGCGACTTTGCGATCAGTCGAAAGAAATCCTGGTGTTTGAGGTTGACTGAATTGAGAATATACCTTTCTCCTGTAATTTCGGATTTCAACATCATTTCCATAAAAAGCACAACATCTCGCACATCTACAAAACCGGACTGTCCACTTGGGCAAAATTTGAGACCATTATCGATTTTTTTAAAAAAACCAGCCATGCCATCATCCCAGGTTTTGCTGCCTACCACCACGGATGGCGACACGATCACTGCATTGAGGCCTTCAGCAATTCCACGCCACACTTCCATTTCTGCTAAATGCTTTGTAATTCCATAGGTGGAGTTGTCTTTACTTTCTACCCATTCACAGGTTTCATCTACCTTCAACCTGGTCGGGGTTCGGCCAATAGCTGCGATACTGCTTACGTGAATTAATTTTTCAATGTTGTTTTCCAGGCATAGATTTACAACATTTGCTGTCGCCTGAACATTGGACTCAAACATGTTTCTTTTATCCTTTGGATGAAAGGATGGCAACGCAGCACAATGACATACATGGGTTATTTGCTCGAAAGCCTTTTGAAGACCAATCACATCAGTCAGCTCGGTTTCAACCCAATCAACTTGATCATAAAAATCTGCAACAAGGTCTAACTTGCTTTTTTCTCGTTTTAGACACCTTAATTCATATCCCTTACTTAATAGGTATCTAACAAGGTATGAGCCAATAAACCCAGTGGCTCCGGTGACCAAAACTTTCTCTTTAGCATTCATTCCGAAAATGAGCTGTTTAGTGTTGTTGTGAATTTTGCTACTGCTTCAATTTCGCCTAGAGAAAGCGAACGTCCAAAGGCCGGCATAACGGATTTCCCATTTTGAATCAGGGCAATTCGATCTTGAGTTCTCATTTGGCTTGATGCAAGGTCTTTTGCGCCGTTAAGCCCTAACTTCCCATCAGCGCCGTGGCAAAGGACGCAGTTTTGTTTAAATATTTGTATACCATTGGTTTCGGCTTTAGAGACATCAAATGGTTTGTCTGACCGGACACAGCCAAACCAGAAAGCAAAGCCCATAAAAAATATCCACTTTTTTTGAGTCTTTTGTACGAATTGGAACAATTGTTGAAAAAGTACAGACATTTATTGATCGAAATAAGTCAACTATCAGCAAAAACCCCAAAAAGGAGCTGTTGTAATAAATTAAATAATTTTACATTTGCCACCAGAACGCCCCAAAGTACAGTTGAAGTAAAAACTTAGTGTTTGTTCATAGTGTTTGTTTTTTGTTTTGTCCCTGTCAAGTAGCAATATTTGACAGGGTTTTTTATTTTAAGTCTAGCGCAAAATTAAACAATTTCATTTTTTTTTGAAAGATGAAGTCAATTAAGACAAAATCAAAATTACATAAAATGTTGAATATCATCATATTAATTCAAATAAATTGAACCAAAATCAATTTTATGCATTTTTTAACGTTTTTTTGTTGAATTCTTTTTTGCAAGTGTTAAACAAAGCAGTACCTTTGAATCGCAAAAATCAACAAGGAAGTAGCTATGACAAATATAGAATTCAATTCAAGGCTTAATGGATTAACCTCCATATTGCATTCGTTTGCATACAACCTCACTAAAAATGTAGAGGACGCTAAAGACTTGTATCAGGAAACTGCTTTCAGGGCATTGTTCAACCGCGACAAGTTTCAACCCGATACCAATTTTAAGGCGTGGATGTTTACGATCATGAAGAACATCTTCATCAATAATTATCGGAAAAAAGTAAAATCAAATACGATCCTGGATACAACTGACAACCAGTTTTATTTGAATTCTGGCAACCACTCCACGGGCAACGCAGCTGAAGGGGCAATCATGATGAAAGAATTAAACAAAATGGTGGAAGCCCTGGACGAAAGCATTAAAGTGCCATTTTTAATGCACTTTGAAGGATTCAAGTATCAGGAAATTGCCGATGAACTTGATCTGCCGCTTGGCACAGTTAAAAGCAGAATCTTTTTTGCACGCAAAGCGCTCAAAGATAACATCCTGTCTAATTACGGTTTCAACCCTAACTAGTTTTTTGTTTTCATCACGTATTCAATCCCGAATGCCTGTTCAAGCATTCGGGATTTTTATTTTGTACCCAGCGTTAAATAAAAGACCGGCCAATCACAAACTTTTGGTTCGGCCACCATCAACTGGTAAATTAACTCCGGTGATATAAGACGCTGCAGGACTGGCAAGAAATGCAACGGCAGCAGCTACCTCTTCCGGACTTGCAAACCTGTTCATCGGCACCTGAGCTTTAAGACTTGCTTCAACTGTGCCAATTTCCGCACCAGTATTGATCACCCGTTTTTCAATAATTTCTTCCAGCCTGCTGGTTTCTGTGAACCCGGGTAATACATTATTCACGGTGACCCCAAATCGCCCAACTTCAGTCGCCAAGGTTTTCGCCCAGCCGGCAACTGCCCATCTAGTGGTATTTGACACCCCCAAACCTTCGATTGGCTCTTTTACAGAGGTGCTTATTACATTAACAATTCGACCATATCCTGCAGATTTCATACCCGGCAGCAAGGAATTTGCCAGCAAATGATTGCATAAAAGATGTTGGTGATATGCATTCAAAAAAGCTTCAGAGGTTGCATCAGCCAGTTGCCCGCCAGGAGGCCCTCCCGTATTATTAATCAAAATATGGAACGTCATGGTTTGAAGCAACGCTTCAATTGTATGTATCAAAGGCTTAATTTGAGCTGAGTCGCCAACAATATACCGGTGTTGTTGCCCCTTGGAAATATCCAGTTGTGACAAGGTTTGAATCAACCCAGATTCGGTTCGTGCCAATAGTGTGACATTTGCTCCCAATATGGCCAGCTCAAGTGCTACCGCTTTACCAATGCCTGCGCTTCCTCCGCCTACTAAGGCGTTTTTTCCAACCAAAGAAAGGTTCATGTTAATAATTTTGGACAAAAGTCGAAGATTTTATCCAATCTTTTACATTTTATCAAACTGATCCAATCGATAATAATTAATCACTTCAATCATCTTTTGGTTGTAGCCCTGGATGTTAGATACGTCCTTTCCTTGCATACCTTTTGACCATTTTAACCAATCTTTGCCTGCGGCTTTTTTTAGGGCGCCGAACCAGGTTTGACCCGACAAGTGAATACTGAAGTCGCGCCAACCCTCCCAAGCGGATTCATATTTTTTGATGCACAATCCATCAGCTGCATATGTATCGCCCTCCCACTCTTCTGAACACCGGATTAAAAAAAAGTTGTTTGATCCAATTGCCATATCATTCAACCCTGCGTGACTATTTAAAAAAGCGGTTGCAAGAAGGATTGAAGAAGGCACTCCAAATTTCTTTCGTTCACTGATGGCGACTTGTGCAAATCGTTTAAAAAAAGAGCGCGCATCTGATTCACTGATTTCAGTTGAATGATTATTGCGTACATGCTCTGCACCGAGACTAAACTCTGAATGCGCCTGCTCCGATTTATGAGTAGAAGCAGATTTTGGCTGAACATTAGGCAAGGCAGGCAGATTTAATGTGCCTCGGTTTCGAATCATTACGAGTAGTAACACCAATACCAAAGCGGCAGAAAACCAATTGTTTGAAATGAATTTCCAGTTCATGGCAATAAATTGAAGATTTGAAACACACACAAATCCTACATGAATATTGAAATCGAGTCACAAACATAAAACATTTTATTTTAAAAAACAAAACATTTTATTTTAAAAATTATATTCAATTTTTAAAAAATTTATAATCAAACCGTTACGAATAAAATAATTATATACTATAATTGTTTCCCTGCAAAAAGAGGAGATTCCAGAAAACTACAACAGATGCACGCATCTTGCCACCACAGATTTTTCATACTTATGCACATACTCAATATGCGCCAATTTTTATTCTGATTAACCTTAAAAAGATTCCCACTTTCAGAATATTTAACTGAAACAGAAATCGACTGAAAAAAAAATTGTCAAAAAGTTTTGCATATTTTGATTTTTGTTTTTCTATCTTTGGCGGCTTTTTTAAAAAGCCCACTCGTTTTCGCCTCCAGGTTCGAAAATCATAGCGGGTGTTACCATATAATCAACCATAAATTAGTACAGAAGATGCCAGCTATTGCCACGGGCCAGGATATACTGCAAGAACGCTTACAGCACCATTTCGGATTTGACGCCTTTAAAGCAGAACAACGCGCAATCATTCAAAGTTTGTTAGACGGCAAAGACACATTTGTGATCATGCCTACAGGCGGAGGTAAAAGCCTTTGTTACCAACTTCCAGCAATGATGTTGCCAGGAACCGCTATAATTATCAGCCCCTTGATTGCGTTAATGAAAAACCAGGTGGATTCACTCAGGGGGTATTCTGACCACGATTCAATTGCACATTTTTTAAATTCTTCGCTTACAAAAGCTCAAATGAAGGCTGTCAAACAAGACATTGTTGACGGCAAAACCAAACTTTTGTATGTAGCGCCTGAAACACTTACCAAAGAGGAGAATATTGAATTCTTTCAGAATTCTGAAATTTCCTTTGTGGCAGTAGATGAAGCCCACTGTATATCTGAATGGGGCCACGATTTCAGACCGGAGTACCGCCGCATCCGGACCATGCTTGACGCAATTGCCGGAAATGTACCGATCATGGCATTAACTGCCACAGCCACGCCGAAGGTTCAGCAAGACATCGTCAAAAACCTTGAATTACAGGGAGAAAACACCTATATTTCCTCGTTCAACCGGGATAATCTCTTTTATGAAGTGCGTCCGAAAATTAAAAAGGACCAAACCATCAAACAGATTATTCAGATTATTAAAGAGGAATTCCGGAATCAATCAGGCATTATTTATGTACAGAACAGAAAAACAGCGGAAGACCTGGCGGAAGTGCTTTCTGTAAACGATATCAAAGCCGCACCTTACCACGCCGGCCTCGACCCAAAAACCCGCGCCAATACACAAGATGCCTTTCTAATGGAAGACATAGATGTGATTTGCGCCACTATTGCATTTGGCATGGGAATCGACAAACCAGATGTGCGGTTTGTGATGCACTACGACATGCCTAAATCAATTGAAAACTACTATCAGGAAACCGGCCGGGCCGGTCGCGATGGGCTTGTTGGCAAGTGTATTGCCTTTTATAATTATGCAGACATATTGCGACTGGAGAAGTTTTTACGCGACAAGCCGGTAGCCGAGCGCGAGATGGGAGCGCAATTGATGCAGGAAGTTGTCGCTTACGCCGAAACAGCATCTTGCCGCCGCCGGTTTTTATTGCATTATTTTGGTGAAGAATTTAACGACGACAATTGCCAGAAGATGTGCGACAACTGTAAGTCGCCTAAAGAAAAAGTACAGGTACAACAAGAGGTTTGCAATGTGATACAGTGTATTCTCGATCTGAACGAGAACTACCTGATGAAAACTGTCATGGATTATTTGCTAGGTAAGGAAACCAAGGAAATGAAGGATTTCCGGTTTACCGAACTCGACAATTTTGGCGTTGGCGATTACAAGGACGAAAATTTCTGGAGTTCCATTTTCCGCCATGCTATGATCAACAACCTGATCTACAAGGAAATCGAGCAATTTGGATTGCTTAAAGTTTCTGATGCCGGCAAAGAATATCTCAAGAATCCCCAACCTCTCCACATCACCATTAATCACGATTACGAGGAAGGCGAATACGATGCTGATGATGAAAGAGGTGGCACCGCAGTACTCGACGAAACCCTAATGAATATCCTCAAGGATTTACGTCGGATCACTGCAAAAAAATTCAACCTGCCCCCTTACGTGATTTTCCAGGATCCATCCCTGGAAGAAATGGCTACTCAGTACCCCATTTCGATGGAAGATTTGAGCAAAATCGTTGGTGTATCGCAGGGTAAAGCCCAAAAATACGGCCAACCCTTCATCGATGCCATTCAAAAATATTGTGAAGAAAACGAGATTGAGCGCCCGATGGATATCACCGTAAAAACGGTGGCCAACAAATCCAAAACCAAGGTCAGCATCATCACTTCCATCGACCGGAAAATCCCGCTGGAAGACATTGCCAAAAGCAACGACCTCAGCATGCAAGAGTTGTTATCGGAGCTCGACGGAATTGTCAACTCCGGCACTAAAATCCGCCTGGATTACTACCTCAATAAAAATATCGACGAGTACGTAAGGGAAACCATCATAGATTATTTCAAAGAAGCCGAAACAGACGATATCGACATTGCCTATCAGGAACTGAAGGATGAAGAAATTACTTGGGAAGAAATCCAATTGATGCGATTGAAGTTCCTGAGTGATTATGCGAATTGACAAAAATGGTAAAAAAAAATACGCCGGGCGGCGAATTACCGCGCCCGGCGCCAAACCAAACCCTTACTGTGTGTTTCTTGTGTGTTTATTTGCCGCTGTTGATCTGGAGGTTAATACAGAGTGCTTAATTATTTAGTTGTTCCCAAAAAAGCTGCGCAGCGATTCTATAAAAAAATCCTTTTGCCCTGCTGATACGGCAAGTGTTATGCTGTTTTGAAGCACAACATGCCCTCCTTTACCCCGAACGTATTTTTTGATGTGCCTCAGGTGAATGGTATGCGAACGGTGAATCCGCACAAACGAATCGTCGGGCAACATCAACTCCACCTCTCTTAATGTTTTACAAACCAGCACCTGCCTTTTATCTTTGAAATGGAGCGTGGTGTAATTTCCATTTGCTTCCAGGTATACGATGTGTTTGATTTTTTCGAAACACATCCCTTCCATCGTAGGCAAAACGATTTTACCACTGGTGCTTTTTTTTCTTGTCAATGGCGCCGGTTTAAACGCTGCACTTCTAGCACCTGAAATTATTTCCGACGAATCGTTGGGATAACGGAATGAAATGGCGTTTAACATAACTCAACAATTAAGACAGTGGATGTAAAAAATCTTGATCAACAACCTATAAATTTTCAGTGTTGATGTCACAAATGTAGATCGCTCTCAAACCGATCAACAACCCATATTTTTGTAAAAGTCAGGTTTCTAAGAAAAAATAATACTTGAAATATTGCCTATAAACCGACACTTTTGCTGCACTGAAAATTTAGGCACTGGCCAACTTGTTTGAATTATGCCAAAAACGCCGTCCGACAAACTATTCCGGTTGATCCAATCCCTTTCTCCTTCGGAGAAACGGTATTTCAGGATTTTTATACGCGGCAAAACAGATCGCGACAGCAAGTATTTGCAACTATTTGAAGCGATTGCTACACAGGAAACCTTTGAGGAGGAAAAATTCAAGTCAAAAATTTACAAAGGAGAAGCTGTTCAAGGGAAAAAATATTCAGAATTGAAAGCGTACTTGTATGACTTGCTGTTAAAATGTCTTCAAAGCTTTGATGAGCCCAATATGATCGATTATAAAATTGATCAGTTGTTGCAGAGCACCGCTGTATTGTTCAAAAGAGGGCTGTATAGCGACTGTCGCGAATTGTTACAAAAAGCAAAAAAAATTGCCGTCAAACACGAGTGCTTTGCAGAGTTGCTGGAAATAATCCGCTGGGAGAAACAACTTGCATACACAAAAATGGATGCGGACTTTCTGGACAAAAACCTTGAACACCTTCATTTTGAGGAACAAAAGGCACTCGAACAACTTAACAACGCAATCTTTTACAGAAAGTCATTTTTCGAAGTATATGCAGCCGTAAAACGAGAGGCGTTGCATCGGAACAAGGATCGCATGGCACAACTGAGAAACATCATTGATCAGGAGCCCTTCAGTTCATTGGATTATGCGATTTCACACAAGGCCAGGGTTCAACAATTGCGTACCCTCAACCTGTATTATTATTCGGCAATTGAACATGAAAACTTTTATGAATCCGGCACACAATTGATCCTACTGATTGAGTCGCAACCACACTTTCTGAACGACAACCTTTCGGATTACATCGCAGCCCTGAGCAACCAGGTGCTGGCATGCGGGTTAATGAAAAAATATGACGAAGTACTTTTGTGTTTAAAAAAGCTCAAGGAACTGAAGCCTATCACTGAAGACGACCGGATAAAAATTCACCGGCAATACTATACCAATTTTTTTGCGTTGTGTACGTATTCTGGCGATTTTGAAGCAGCCAGATACGAAATGAAAAACTGTCAGGCGGAAGCTGCTATGTTTGACCCGAGGGGCTACGAAACTGCGAGTTTTTATTATCAATATGCGTTGATTTGCTTTGGTTGCAACAGCTTTCAGGACGCTTTGCACTATTTAAATCAATGGCACAACCAACCTAAAAGTGTGGAGCGGGAGGATCTTCAAAGTATAGCCCGCATTTTCACCCTCATTTTGCATTTTGAGATGAAAAATAGCGTTTTAATGGAATCCTTGTTGAGGTCTGCAAGCCGTTTTATGAAAAAAAAGAACCGCATATTCGCATTGGAACAGCGGCTCATTCATTTTTTTTCAGAGTTGATCAGGCTACCCTCCGGCAAGAGTCAATTGGAAGCATTTCATAAGATGCATCAGCAATTAGGAGAGTTGCAACACGATCCTTCAACAAAGGCATTACTACAAACATTTGACCTGGATGCCTGGTTGGTTTCCAAAATAAAGGGACAGCGTTTTGATGTTGCTGTCCAGGAAAAGTGGAATCATGGGCATGCTTAGTGGTGAATCAACTTAGGCCCTATTCAAATCCACTCTGCGTTTACTATAAATTGGTTCACCCCTAGTGCCTCCGGCACTAGGGGTGCTATCCAATTCGGAATACCATCGAATACCAGGTTTGGATTTTTTAACGTGGTTTAGATTTTGCCGGAAAGTGGCGTGGTGCTAGAGGACGCAAAATCGGTTTGAACGCGTGTGTCGACGGCTGTCCAGCGAATGGTGTAATTGTGCCTGCGTCCTTGTACGGTAATGTAACCGCCTTTTACTTTGTCCAGCTGTTTCTCCGAAAGGGAGGTCACGCAACTTTCGACTTTCAAATCCGCGAGCGTAAGTTTTTCCTTTGCCATAACAATTAAAATTTACGAATGATGATAGGAATGGGAGAAGAATCAAATAACGTATCTGAAAGGTAATTGAGTTTTAAAAAAACGTTTCAACATTTTTTTGGAAAAGTCAGGATTCTGAACGGTTAAATTTTTGTTTTAATTGGTTCAAATAATTAAATACAAGGTCACTTTCATATCCGGAACGAATTACAGCGGCGGCGGCTTTTTGAAAACGGTTTTGATCCTTTTTGTATTGTTCAAGTTTTTTTTCCAGCAACTGTATGATTGTTGTTTCGTAGCCTTCGTCGTCGAGCGCTTCGAGGGCAGCCCGCCCAATTTCCGGATGGATATTTCTCAATCGCAATTCGTGCCGTATTCTGATTTTCCCCCAATGGTTGTTTCTGAATTTCCCTCTGGCGAATGCAAATGCAAAACGCGTTTCATCAAAGAATCCGTCAGTTTTTAACACTTCCAATATCTGGGTTGCGTCTGTTTCATTGGCGCCTAAGGTTGCCAGTCGTTTCTGTACTTCCATCGGACTTCTTTCCTGGTAAGCGCAATACTGTTCCATTTTGGAAAGTATTTCATCCGGTGTCAGAGCTTGCTTCTCCGGGTTTGAATGATTCATATTATTTGGTCAGGTTCAAACTTTGGGAAGTTCCAATTCGATGTGCACCCGCCTGAACCAGGGATTCAGCCAGCATGATGTCAATTTTATCCGTAACGGCTTTATACTTAAAAGAATTACCCGAAGCAGCAATCATTCGCTCTACCATTGCAGACGTAGCAGGATGACCAAACCAGCCTGTACCGCTTGACAACCAGGGCACACCGGCCTCTTTAGCAATTTGGCTCGACTTTTTCAACTCATCATCTGAGAGCAATCCGCATTCCAGAATGAGTTTCAATTGTCCGCCCCTGGATTGTGTTGCCAATACCAATGCATCCGTATCGCGCTGCAAGTGATTCCACATATTGCTTTTAATTGCGGCAAGATTGATGACGGCATCAATGTCGTCGGCGCCTTCATCCATGGCCCGTTTAATTTCATCACTTTTAGCGGAAATTGCTGAATAGCCCATAGGAAACCCTACAACTGTTCCGAGGCGGATTTTAGGGCGGTCGCCTATTATTTTTCGAGCTTCTCTAACAAAAAAAGGCGGCACACAAACCACTGCAAAATTAGATCGCAACGCTTCTTCACAAATACGGTGCACATCCAAAAGGTTGGTATCGGGTTGGAGGTATGTATGTTCGATGAATTTCGCCAACTCAGACATGAGGTGGAAGTTTAAACTTTTAGCCCGGCAGATTCGAAAATTTTTATACTTCGCGCTGTTTGGTTGTAAAACAGCCTTCCTCAACCATTGATTGATTGTGCGAATTATCAAAACCACCCTGCGTTATCTACAAATAAAAAACCTTCCCGCATCATTCAAGGCGGGAAGGCTCGCGGAAATACGCTTTCATGTGGCCTTTCCGTTACAAATGTAATAGAGTTTTTTAAAAACAACAATTTCCGACAAAAGATTCTTTCATTTTTTTTGAGAATCAGACGCAATAATGCGGCGGCAATGTAGGTTTGCAGGAATTACAGAACACCAATCCGGACGACTAATGAATTTTCTGAACCGAAATTTTCTTTATCTGCTGGGCACAATTGCCCTGGGCGCCGTTTTTTATTATTTTTCTGATATTGTAACCTACATTTTGATTGCCTGGGTGCTTTCAATGTTGGGGCGCCCGATGGTGGTATTTTTTCAAAAAAGGGTTAAAATTGGCAAATGGCGGGTGGGCAGCGGCATTGCAGCAATTTTAACCATCCTCGTGTTTTATATAGCTATTGCCGGCCTGATCATGTTGTTTGTGCCAACCATCGTGTCGCAGGCACGCAACCTTGCGTCGGTGGATTACCAGGCGTTGGGAGAGCGGTTGAAAGTTCCATTTGCGCAACTTGATCAGCAGTTGCATCAAATCGGCATGCTTGATCAGAACTCATCGCTTGCCACCAAAATTCAAGACATTCTGAGTAACTGGTTTAGACCAACCCTAGTTGGCGATTTTTTAGGTTCTTTCATCGGTGTTGCCGGAAACATCCTGGTCACTTTCGTTTCGGTCACTTTCATTCTGTTTTTCTTTTTGAAGGAAAACACGCTTTTTATAGATATTGTACATGCACTGGTGCCCAATGAACAGGAGAAAAAAGTGAAAATTGCGATCCAGGACTCAAGTGAGGTGTTGACCAACTATTTACGGGGTCTTCTGATACAAATTCTGGCATTTGCAGCCCTGACAACCATCGCACTTTGGATCATGGGCATTCCAAATGCGCTTTTGATTGGGGCATTTGGAGGTATTTTTAACGTGGTACCCTACGTTGGCCCGATATTAGGGATGGTGTTTGGTGTATTTATCACCTTATCGTCGCACCTGGATTTAGAATTCGCGCTCTTGGCGCCGCTCTTAATCAAGGTTGCCGTTACTTTTTTTTCGGTCCAAATGATCGATAATAACCTGGTTGGCCCCATGATCATGTCGAAAAGCGTTCAGGCGCATCCCTTGGAAATTTTCATTGTCACACTCGCTGCCGCAAAAATTGGTGGCGTGGTAGGCATGGTAATCGGCATTCCGGTGTACACCGTTTTAAGGGTGATTGCCCGTGAATTTTTCAGCAATTTCAAACTCGTTCAAAGACTTACCGAACATTTAGACGATGAAAACTAAATACCTTGTAGTATGGCTGGCTATGTCGGCCTTTTTGCTGAACGGTTGTGCCGTTTGGAAACAAAACAAATGGCTGGCTGTTCACCAAAAGGAGTTGAAACGCCTTGCCGATAGCAACCTGCCTGCAGAGCAAAAACTGGACGGTCTTGTACAGGATTATGTCAAATTTCTCCATGAAGATCTGAAATTTGTCAATCCGGTGAAGGGCGCCAAGTATGTAAAAAAATACCACGATCAAAACCGTGCTTCGATGGATAAAATCCTGAAATCGACGGCAACTTGGCAGGATGGCTTAAATACCCTTGATAAAATTTCCCTTGGTGTCCGTACGATCAAAAAGCCATATGTCAAGGATTTGATTGACCTGGTTCCGAAGTTTAAAAAGAAGTACAAGCAGTATGCTTTTGCCCTGGAACTGGCCGGTAAAATATCCGGAGGGTTGTTCAGGTTTGCAGGAAAAGACCTGTTTTAAACTTCAGTCAGAAACCTTCGCAAGAGTATAAGGGCATAAATGCTTGCCATGTGAATGTTTTTTACCCTGTCGCGGCCAAAAATATGTTTAACAGTGCTGGTATGCCCCATACCACTAACGGCCATCCAGACCGTCCCTACAGGTTTCTCGGGCGTTCCGCCGCCAGGGCCGGCAATGCCGGTTATGGCAACAGCAATATCCACACCCAAAGTCTTGAGGGCGCCTTCAGCCATGGCACATACGGTGACTTCACTTACGGCGCCATGTTGTTCTATCATGGATGGGTCGACGCCTAGTTTTTCGATTTTCAGCTCATTGGAATAAGTCACCATAGCTCCCATAAAATAATCGGAAGCGCCTGGCACCGATGTTATCAGGTGAGAAAGGTAACCACCCGTACAACTTTCTGCAATCCCTAAAGTCAGTCCACGCGAACGCATGGTTTTGCCCACGGTTTCCTGCAATGTTTCGTTTTCCCGACCAAACACTAATTCTGGTATAATCGCCTGAAGTTCATCGGCTTTCTGGTCCAATTCCGCGTTTAAAACAGTTTCAGCATCCGCAGTGACCGCTCCCGGCCAAATGGCAGTCAGGCGCAGGCGAACTTGGCCTAGGGAAGGCAGATAGGCAAGTTTAATATAGGGCGGCAAAGAGTCTTCAAAAGATTCAATTCGTTTGGCAATGTTGCTTTCCCCTTCGCCTGCCGTTTGCAGCGTCCGATGGATGATTGGCCGGGAGGTAAAACGTTTTTTTATCCTGGGCAATACTTCATGGGTCATGAGGTGTTCCATTTCAAAAGGAACGCCGGGCAACGATACCAATACTTTCCCGTCTCTTTCGAACCACATCCCAGGCGCGGTGCCTACTTTGTTGGTTAAAATTTCAGCGACATCCGGCAAAGTCGCCTGGTCACGCATGGCAGGTGGAACCACACGACCGATTTTTTCAAAATAGGCGGCGATCCGATCGAAGGTTTCCGGATGGAACGACATGCCTGAATTGAACATACCTGCTAAAGTTTTTTTGGTAATATCGTCTTTGGTTGGACCCAATCC
>JAEUUR010000014.1 GCA_016787465.1 Saprospiraceae bacterium
GGATTGGGGGTACGATCGGCCGGGTCACTTTTATCGGGATGCGCCGCCCAGTGTTCAAGTTTGGAGAAATCAGGCGCAGGCGGGGTTTTCGCAGCATCAAATTCTCCTTTGGGATGTACAGCACAGGAAGAAATGATGATCATGTTCAACAGGGTAAAAACGAGACTGGTAACTTTCATAACGGAGGCGAATTGAGTGCAAAGAACGATAAGATTTTAAATTCATTTCAAACTTGGTTAATTTAGCCCCCGAAACAGCAACAGATGCCACTCTGGGTCAACATTCTCATTCCCCTTGCCATCCTCTATATCGGGGTGTGTATTGTGTTTTACGTATTCCAGCCGCTTTTTTTCTTCCGGCCGGAACGCCTGGCCAAAACATTTACGTACAAATATCCTTTTCCGTTTTCAGAAGTCAATTTCGATATGGAAGACGGCGGCATGGTCAATGCCCTGCATTTCAAGGTACCCAATAGCAAAGGCGTCGTGTTTTACATCAAAGGCAATTCGCGAAGTATCAAAGGATGGGGAAAATTCGCCAAGGATTTTGTCGGAAAGGGTTTCGATTTTTTTATCCTGGACTATCGGGGTTTCGGCAAAAGCCGTGGTAAACGAACCGAAGAGATTTTATACTCCGATCTTCAACAGGTATACAAATGGCTGGCAGAATCGTACGGTGAAGAGAAGATCGTCATGTACGGCCGCTCGCTCGGCAGCGGATTAGCCACACGCATTGCCTCCTGGAATCGGCCGCGGCTCCTGATTCTCGACAGCCCTTACTTCTCTTTTTTGTACCATATCCGAAGGTATGCATTTTTGCTGCCGCTGAAACTTTTGTTGAAATACCAGATACGTACGGATCGGTTCATCAAAAAGGTGATGTGCCCCATTCATATTATTCACGGCAACCGCGACATGCTCATTCCTTACAAACAAAGTGAAATGTTGAAGGCGCTTGTACCTGAAAAGATCATTTTGCATACCATTCCCGGCGGGAAACACAACAACCTGCCGTCGTACCCCTTGTATCACGATCTGTTGTACGATATCCTGCACGAGGCGTTCGCTGACGAATTAAAATTGGCGGCATAAAGCCTGCTTGGAACGCATACACTCGTGTCATGGTTTTCTTTTTTACAAGGAGTTACAAGAGTGACAGGCGTATCATAAAAACACTCCTGTCACTCTTGTAACTTCTGTAACTCCTTGTGAAAACTTAAGCGAAGAGCAGAGTACCCAACCCGGCTCGTTCGTTTTGTTTGTTACTGTTCAATATCCCCTAAATTCCTCATTAACACCTGTTTGGCGTTGAAATCAGATACGATGGCTGTGAGCGAAAACGGCCCGGCGGGAATCGTACTACCCGAGAACGTGGCACTGGAACTGGTGAACATCGTAATCGTACCCGAAGGGTCGGTTACCGTTTTGGAGCCGGAGAACGTGCCTGCCGGGGTGATTGAGCAGTTGACGATTTTAACGAGGGTGCTTTCCCAGGCATTAAAATTGGCATTGATTTCTGCAATAGTAGCTACCCTTGGTGTCACCGTGTTGCCCGTACTTTTCAGGGTGGCATTGGTAAGCGGAACATTATTCACCTGCAACAGTTTGTTGAATTCCGACAATTCCTGGTCGGAAACAACCACTTCTATTTCATCGCCAAGGTTGAAGGCGTGAGTGGCGGTGAACCGCACCACAATACCGCCGGAAGCATCCTGGATGTATACGTTGCGGTTGTTCAGGTTGTTATTCGCGCGGTCAGAAATAACAATGCCCTTGATTTTGGTATTTCCCGGTGCGCAGGCAGTAACACCAGGGAATGCTGTTCGTACGGAAACAATCGACGCCAGGTCTTCATTGCCACTTACGCCGCCGCAGCGGGCGCCAGTCATATCTACATCGCTCAGATCGCGGATATACAATTGATAATCACCATTATAAATACCCAGTACCCCTGTGATGGAACCCTTTCCTGTCGGAGTTTTTTGCGTACAAAAATCTGAAAACCCGCTGGTGCGCAACAAAACAGATTGGCCGCAGCAGTTGCCAAAAGTGCGGTTCACACTGGTACCGGAAGGTGCATCTGCCCAAACCTGAGCAGTATCTGCCGGC
>JAEUUR010000026.1 GCA_016787465.1 Saprospiraceae bacterium
CCTTGAGGAGTGAAAATCAAGTCATTGATCATCACTGTATCCCTGTGCGCCCTCACAAATTTCCCCAGCTCGGTATCATATCTCAACAAACCTTTATTGGATCCTGCCCAAATCCGACCTTTGGGATATTCGGCAAAGCATGCCACACTTGCATCTTCCTGACCTGTTGAAAACGTTTGAAATTTGGAATTTAGCGTAGCTTTGGATGCATTGTCTAAGTATACCCCGCTAACCCCCGAGCCAACCCAAAGTCGGTCATTCGAATCGATGTACATGCTCGACAAACTATGTACAATTGGCAAACCTTCGGCCTCGCCAAAGTTCAACAGCTTCCCTTGGTGCAGACATTGAATACCCAGCCAATTATTAAACATCCACAACCTGCCGCTCCGATCGTATGCCATTTCATGTATTTCATGCGTGATGATTCCTATAGCTTTCAAGTTGAGCGGTTTAAAGTTACCCTTGCCGTGATGGGTATAAACCGTTCCACCGTTAGCGCCTATCATCATGTCTCCTGAATGATCTGGCAACAATCCGAAAATGCCGTTCTGCCATTCTTGAGCCATATGTGGAAATGTCCCGCTTTGAATTGGGTGTTTTCTTAAAACAGCAAGTCCGGCATTTGTCCCGAACCAACTATTTCCCGTCAAGTCTGTGACGGAAGTAATAATAAATCCAATAGGCAGGTTGTCCCAAATGCCCTGGATGCTGACCGTCTTCCCGGTGGAGAGCTCAAGTATCCCGTAGCCGTTGGTATCGGCATATTCCAGGTGTTTTCCGTCGGCACTGATCTTTAGTAGACAAATCCCATCATCTGATTTTCCAAATGGTTTGCAAGTTCCAGTTTGCTCCATTTTAAAAATACCGTAGCCCTGATCGGCCCAATGCACGCCCAAAAACAACGCTCCTTGTTGGGATGGATGCACCAAAATAGTTGTAATAATGGTTCCTTCCGGCATGGCGCCAATTTCAATTACCTTTTTACTGCGCCAATTGGCATGGAAAACCCGGTGTTTGGCAGCATAATAAACGCCATCCCCGGTACCATCAGGAACCATTGGTAAAGCCTGGTAAGTGTTCAACGGGCCGGAAAATGAATTGGGAAGATTGCCAGGTAAATGCCCGGCACGAACAAACTGTTCAACTTCCTGGCTTGAAAAACTCCAGATACCGTTTTGGGTTGCAATCCAAAGGCGCCCGTTTGAATCAAATGTAAGCCAATGACCGTTTTTACCAAAAACCCCTTCAGGCAAGGTGAAAATCTGAATTCGGTCGGCGCGGGAAATGCGCCAAATGCATGTTCTATCTGTCCAACCAATAATCCAGACACTGCCATCTGCCGGATTTTCAGTAAAACAAACCAAATCGTCGACCGCCAGGTTCATTTTTTCTTTGAGGTTGTCGAATTGATAGCCATCAAAACGAAATACCCCCAGATCGGTAGCCAACCAAAGCCTGTTTCTACTATCGCAAAACAACCTTTTAATGTAGGAGGCCGGCAGGCCATTTTTTGCATTATACAACTCAGCTTCGTAGCCAGGTAAAATGGGGTTGTTTTGACTAAAACCTTCCATCGGTTTTAGCCCAAAAACGGCTAAAGCGAGCAGGATCAAAATGCTGGTGTATATTTTCGACATCATCCGATCATAAAATTTTAACATTCAACGAAATCCACAAATTTACATCGGCTATCCGAATAATTTAAAAGTGTGAAATTCGCTGATTGTCGCACAAAGGTGAATTTCATTTATCTTTATCAGTTCATTTTTCAGCGGTTGGCGGTTTTTTCCCAGCAGCCGGTTGCCGGTCGCTTTTTTCTATCCAGCTACGCTTCCTTTGTCCTGCCAACACCTAAACAGTGGCTAAAACCTTTACGATATGAAACCAACAATTTTATTTGCCCTTATCCTGGATTTTTTTTCAAGCCAGGCGCAACATCCTGAATGGCTACCCGACGGCATCACCGGCGGCTCACGCGGCGATACGCGGCATATAGTTTACCCTACTCCAAATCCTAATCCCAATCCTGTATTGGGTCGGTTGATTGCGGTATCCGATCTGGGAACGATATTCGAATCTCTGGACAACGGGGCTACCTGGCACATCTTATCCTTCCAGAACCTGATTCCGGCTGTTCCTGACTTACACATGGAGCCTACCATCTCGCCCGACACGTTTTACATGGTGGGCGCCAATTTTCTCACAACCTGGAATTATCCGGCAATTTCCACCGATGGGGGGTATCACTGGCGACCATTGCCGGGTGTTGAAGTGCCGGAAAAATGGTGCAATTTCCTTTCTCCCGACCCGTTTCACACCCGCCGCCTGGTGATGAGCAACAATGATGGCATTTTCTATTCAGCCAACGCAGGCAATTCTTTCACCGACATCGATCCGGGTTTTAAACGCAAAGCCGTGGGTTGCTTTTGGAACGGAAACTCTATTTATGTCGCTGATCGGAGGGGTTTGTTGGTTTCGGATGATGGGGGCGCCACCTTTTCAAGGGCCTCGCTTCCAGCACAATTGCCCATGCCCGTTCCCGATTCTATTGAATTTTTAAACCTGACAGGCGCCGTCAAAGGCAACGTAACCACCCTGTACGGCCTGGCAAAAGTGTTCGGCGAAAAACAGCTCGTCCGCTTCGACCGCACCGGAACTGGCCCCTTCACCTACGTTACACAGAATCAGGAATTTGTGCTATCTGCCACACATATCGGGGTGTCAAGAGACTTTCCTGAAATAGTTTGGATAGCTGGTGCAATCAACGATGTGCTTCCGGAAGTTTGGCGCTCTGATGATGGCGGTCAATCCTGGTTACCCAAAATCCAACGTACATTTAATCAAAACGTGTGGACTGGTTTTATGGGCGATGAAGGTCAATTCACCTACTACTGGGCGGAAACCGTGTTGGGTTTTTGGGCAAATCCTTATGATCCGAACGAAGCCATCATCAGTGATTACAGTTTCCAACACCGCACGCGCGATGGCGGTAGCAGTTGGGAAGCATTGTATGTTTTGCCGGAAGAACGCAATCCGCCCGGGCAACCCACACCGGTTGATAAATTTTACCATTCCAATGGTTTTGAAAACACAAGTATTTGGTTTATATCGCTGGTATCGCCGGATACGATGCTGGTAGGTATGTCCGACTATGGTCTGGTACTCTGCGTACGCGACGGAAACCGCTGGAAATGTGTGCCGCGCAGGCAGGCAATCGGCTTTAATTCAGTGTATTGTATAGTGAAGGTAAACGGAAAGGTGTATGCTGCGGCTTCTACCCTGCACGATCTTGGACAATCCACTTATATCACTGACAGCAAAATTCTTCAAATCGATGATATCACCCCTCATTTCGGTGCAATTCGGGTTTCGAATGACAATGGCTGGACCTGGAGCACACTGAAGCCATTTGAAGACCCGGTTTCCTGGATTGCTTCCGACCCGTCCAACCCGGAGGTGCTGTATGCAAGTGTTGTTCACCCTGATACCGGCGGCGTATTCAGAACAAACGACTTGTCCGCCGGAGCGAATGCGCATTGGGAGCGCCTTCCGGATCCGGTGAATACTGCCGGCAGGCCGTTAAATATTCGTGTTTTAACCGATGGCACACTCATTCGAAGCGACTTTGCCCGCCTGCAAACCAACGGTAGTTTTGATTCAAAAGCAGGTATCTACGTTTCTTCCGACCAAGGTCAAACCTGGGAAGACCGTTCTATCCCTGCCATGAAAAAATGGGCACGCGATGTGGTAGTTCATCCGCAGGATGAAAACATTTGGGTAGTGAGCGTATTCGGTCACTGGGGTTGTAAAGATTCGATTGATCAATGCGGACACACTTGTTTTGACTGCCATGCCTGGGGCACCTACATCACTAAAAACCGCGGGCAAAGCTGGACCCGTATCGGCGATTTTTACCGCTCCGAATCGGCCACCTGGGATCGCAACGACCCCAATGTGCTCATGGTCACCACGGAGCAGGAAGGCCTTTGGATTTCCTACGACGCCCTTTCCGAAAATCCGCACTTTTACCTGGTTGAATCATTTAACTGCATGCACCCGGTACGTGTTTTTCAAAATCCTTACGACGACAAAGATTGGTATGTAGCCAGTTTTGGAAACGGCGTACAACATGCCACGCTCAAAAGCAATCAAACTGCGCTGGAATTCAGCCCGAAGATCGCTGCCGACATGCAAAATGGCACGATATGCGCCAACACGCCCATTCAGTTTTATGACCGGTCCTCCGAAAACACCTCGGGGCGCTTGTGGAAATTTCCGGACGGAGTTCCTGCTGTTTCATCGGCGCTCAATCCGGAGATCAGTTTTGCATCGCCCGGAATAAAAACAGTGGAATTAACCATTTGGAACAATGTCGACACCATGACCGAAGTGCTCACTTTTGAGGTGATTTCCGCGCCCGAAGCGGCTTTTTTTACGCAAATTAACGGAAACACGGTCTCATTCACTGATCAGTCGACAGGCTCGCCTGCTTCCTGGTTTTGGAATTTCAACAACGAAGCGACTTCCACAGCGCCCAATCCAATTTTTACTTTTGAAAACACTGGTTTGGTGAACGTCTGGCTCACCACTTCAAACGCTTGCGGTTCAGATTCGGTTTTCATGCCTATTTTACTCACCTCCTCCCAACGGGAGCCATCCAATATCCCGGACATTGTTTTTAGTCCGGTACCCGCAAAAGACGCGGTATGGCTCACCTGGGCAGCCCCCGGATTCCAACCCATTCGCTACGAAATTTCTGACATGAGCGGTAAATTGATGCGCCAAGCGGCCTTTCCACCCGGTGTTGGAACCCGCCAAACGATTCACCTAAACGGTTTCCAGCCAGGTATTTACCAGGTTAAATTATTTAGCGATGGCCATCTCCCGCCCATTTCAAAGTTGATCATCAAAACATAAATCAATCCACATTTCATCCGCTGGGTTTTACCTTCCATTGGCTGGAAAACAACAGCAAAACATGCTTAAGGAGCCGAAACTTGTACTGGGTTTCGGCTCCTTCTTTTTTGCATCACCACTAAATTGTTTTTACGATGAAATACTTCCTGTTTTTTCTTTTCCTGTTGAGTTGCCAGTTTTCGGCGCATGGTCAGCTTACGGTAGCCCACATTACACCGGACACGTTTCGCATTCAATCCTTCCCCTTAAAAATATGGTATGGCCTGGACCGGGTAAAAAAGCCGCGTGCTGCCGAGCCTCAATTATTGGCGTTGAACGACGCTCAAATCAACAGAGACTGGCGGGTTTCAAAGAACCTTCGTTTGGCGGGTACTGTTGTCCAACTGGGTGGTCTGGTGGTGGAAGGTGTGGGTTTAGCCAACATGCTCAATGGCAAGGGCGATGACAATAACCTCGTATTAAAAGGGGTGGGTATCATGTTTGGCGGGGTTATGCTTCAAGTGATCGCAAACGGCCCGATGAAACGGGCTATGTTCCGTCACAACCACCTTAAAACTCAAAAACTGACACCTTCGGTCGCCCCTCCAATTCCAACAGTGTTTGCGGAACCGATAAATCAAACCCCGACTGCTTCCACTTCTAAAGATGCAATCCCGGATGTCAAACAGTCAAAAAAATTCGGGACTGGCGCTATGTATTTCGGTGTGTCGGCCGGCTTTGGCTGGTCGAAACAAAAATTGAATTACGAAGAAATATTTCCCAATCCATTGAAACATGCCAGGGTGTATACTTATGGCATTCAACTTGGCAAACAAATAACCGAAACCATGGCTTGGCAACTAGAACTTGCTTTTTCCGAGCATGGCTACAGGGTAGTGGATACGGATTATGCGGAAGGCGTTTCCTTAAAAAGTAAAACCGATGCGCGTCTTCGTTTTTTGGAGTTGCCTTTCCTGATGGCCTATCAGTTGCCTCTATCCAACCAGGTTTTCAGTCTGGAATTGATGCCCGGGACATCTGTTGGCCTGCTCAACTCAGGCAAAATTGTGGCACAGGCTTCCGGGGAAGAAGACGACACCTCCGTACAATTGAAAGTGCGTACAAAGCTGGATCTCCGTGGCATTGAATTCGAAGACAAACTGGATGCCGCACTGCTGCTTGGAGCGCGAGTGCGCATCCCCTATGGCCCAGGCAAGTTCTTTTTAGAGGGCAGATATCACCTCGGAATTTTAAATCTGGATAGAAATGTTGAACCCGGCCCTTTCGATGAAATGCAGCAAAAAACCTACAACCGCAGTTTCTTTTTGCGCACCGGTTTTCAAATCGCTATTTGATGGTGGATGTTCTCAAGCTTATTTTTTACCACAACAACCTTCTTTTACCATGAAACAATTAATGCTTACCAGCCAACTAGTTTGGCTTTCATGTATCGGCGTTTTGGCACAAGCTTCGCTTTACCCACGATTCGTATATGAACCTACGGCGGCCTTTTTTACCGGCGCCTCCAGTTGTGGACTAGCACGGCCGTCGCTATATTTAAACACCTGTATAGCTCCAACTTTTTATGATTGGGATCAAGATGGTTTGATCGACCTGTTTTTTGGCCGAACCGATGGAAAAATTACTTACTTTCATAACGTAGGAACAGCTTCCGATCCATGTTTTGAATGGGAGTCCGACCATTTCGGCGGTTTATCCGTACCCATTGGGAACGCGGCGCCCTTTTTCATTGACTTAAACGGCGACAACCGGACAGATTGCGTGATTGGCAATGGCCAGTCGGCTTCAACAGGAGGTGTATTAACCTATTTTGAAGGTATCGGAAGTGTTATAAACCCTCAATTCACTTTAAAAGATGACACACTTGCTGGGTATGATTTAAGTGATGCCTCGGTTCCTTTTTTAACAGACATTGATAACGACGGCGATTTTGATCTTTTTGTAGGTGAAGGGTACGGCAGGTCATCATTTATTCAAAACACGGGTGACGCTGGGCATCCGGCTTGGGGGCCGGTTCACACCCTGTCGCACGACCTAGGCTGGCGGTCGGCGCCGCAAATTGTGAATATTCGGGGGTCTGAAAAAAAAGAATGGGTCAGTTTCGAGTCATTCGGACGCATGTATATTGCCGACGATACTTGCGCCACACCTGATACTGCCATGTGGCACATGCCGTTTAACCAATTTTCCGACCTTGATTTTTGTCTTGAAACAGGTGGCTGTTGGGTTAGAGGCGCTTTTGCGGACTTAAATGGTGATAGCCTGCTCGATTTGCTTGTCTCCTCTGGTGGAGGCACCCACCGGCTGTATTACAATTCAGGTACAGCTCAGGCCCCGTTTTTTAATGATGCTCAGGTTCATTTTTTACCCATTTTCAGCAACGAGTTCAATGCGGCATTTGCCGATTTGAACAATGATCAAAAGATCGAAATGTACCTTCCTCGAAACAATGGTAAAATCAGGGTATATGAAAACGAAGGGTTTGGCCCCACCGTTTCCTGGAGCCTGATCAATGATGACTTTTTAGGAATCACATCAACTTATACGAAAGCCATCACTTTTGGCGATTTGAATGATGACGGATTAACTGACGCAGTTGTCGGTTTTATTCAAGCGCCGGCAGGTAGAAAAATGGAAATATACCTCAACCAAGGTCAGCCGGACACACCTGATTTGATATACACTCCGTCGCCGGCATTGGAAAACTATCCATTCTTACAAACTGCAATCCCTACAATCATCGATTACGAGGCAGATGGAGAAATGGATCTGATCGTCACTTACAGCAGCATCCTGCGATTCAGATGTCTGAACAATTCGGGTACCGAGTGGTCGCCGGCAACGCTGGTTGGGTTTCCGGCGAACCTCTCCGCGACAAAACTTTCCTTTGGTGATCTGGATGGTGATGGCGACAAGGACGCCATCAGGTCAGGATTCGGCGTTCTGGGTTATTTTGAAAACAAGGGGTCGGATGCGGCGCCGTTGTATGAGGTTCAACCGTATGCCTTTCACAACGATCTTAATGGAGTATATGTAACCTTGGTAGATTTGGAACCAGGCTGTGGGCTTGAAATTTGGCTCGACCATCAGTTTTGGACATTCAAAGGAATTAAGCCGGCCATTAAAAACCCGAATCCCGCCACCTTATGTTCAAATAACCCTAAAAAAGCCATCGAAGCAACCCCAAAAGGAGGCTGGTGGGAAGGCGCCGATCCCTCTGGAAACTTTGACCCCGGCCAAGGCGCCGGCGCTTATCTTATCATTTACCATTTCACGGATTTGTATGGCTGTCAAGAGCGCACCGACAGTGTATGGGTGTATGTAATTTCAGCCCCGAACGCCGATATTATTTCCATCAACGGAGCGGATATCCAAGGCGACACGGTGATGGTGTGTAACGCCCTGACAGCACAAACACTTTCTACAGCCGAAGATTGCGGATATTTTTCAGGCGCTGTAACCGGCTCCGGTTTTTTTAACCCCTCGAACTGGCCCATCGGAACTTATACAGTTTCGCATTATTGTTATTCCGATGGCTGTGTTGATTACGATACCATTTACATTCAAATTACCTCGCCGCCAATTGCACAAATAACTCACTTAAACGGTCAGTCCATTTCATCGAATGTCGTGACTATTTGCCAAAATGCCGACCCTCAACAGTTGGGTGGAACTCCAGCAGGAGGTATTTTCAGTGGTATCGCATCTCCTGACGGAACTATTTACCCGAACAGCCAGCCACCTGGAATTTATACAGCGATATACCAGGTAGAAATCGGAGGTTGTACCAGCAGCAGTCAAATAGCCATCAGGATCCTGGATTGTGCAACCGACGCTGTTGAGCCAGAATATGAATCTTTGCAAGCAAAGCTTCATATTTCACCCAATCCAGCGTTCGAAACTGCCGTCTACGAAGTGGAACTGTTTGATACTGCCATGATCCGTTTGGAGCGCTATAGCCTCGACGGGCGTTTGTTATCAGTCATTCAACCAGATTTAACACTGGAGGCGGGTCGTTACCGTTGGGAGGAGCCTGCTTCATCAATTGATCAATTCATCCGGCTATGGGTGAACGGCAGGCAGATCGGCAAAGTTTTGTTTTCAAAGTAAGACATTGACCATTCTCACCCTACCCCCTGACCTGGATCACTTTTCGACCTTGGTTGCCATTCTACTTTTGTGCAAATTCCGGATTTATGGCTTCTTCTACCCTGCTTCAACCCAAAAACAAAGTCGACGTTCAGTTAACGTGCTATCACTGTCATGAAAAGTGCGAAGACGACCGCCTCCGCCTGGATGACAAATACTTTTGCTGCGATGGCTGTAAAATGGTATTTGAAATACTGAACACACACGGGTTGTGCAACTATTACCAGTTGGACGACAACGCAGGAGTTAGCCTTAAAAACCCAAAAAGTTCTAAATCCTATGCATACCTCGACGATCCGGAGGTGCAGGAGAAGTTGTTGGAATTCAGCAGTGAACACAAAAGCCAGGTTACATTTTATCTGCCGCAAATGCACTGCGCAAGTTGTATTTGGCTGTTGGAGAATTTGTATAAACTTGATCAGGGTGTCATTAATGCACGGGTTAATTTTCTGAAAAAAACGGTTACTGTGGCTTTTGATCCAGCAGAAACCTCCCTGCGCAAAATTGCAACCCTGCTCAATTCGATTGGTTATGCGCCGGAAATCAATCTGGGGGATATTGAAGGGGGCGAAGCGCCGAAAATTAACCGCAAATTGGCCTACCAGATAGGTCTGGCAGGTTTTGCCTTCGGCAATATCATGTTGTTCAGTTTCCCGGATTATGTTGGAATGGATCAACAGACTTATGAATGGTTTGCCGGAATCTTTGGCTACCTGAGCATTGTTCTGGCCATTCCGGTGCTGTTGTACAGTGCCAAAGACTATTTCATATCTGCCTGGCAGGGTTTGCGCAGCAGGCAATTAAACATCGATATTCCACTTTGCCTGGCGCTTGGCTCCTTGTTTTTCAGAAGCATTTGGGAAATTCTCACACACTCCGGCCCCGGTTATCTGGATTCTTTTGCCGGATTGACTTTTTTATTGCTCACCGGCCGTTGGTTTCAACAACGCACCTGGCATGAGTTGTCGTTTGAACGCGATTACAAATCCTACTTCCCGGTTGCTGCTACCGTAAAATCCGGAGATGAAGAGCGTATTGTCGCCATCCAGCGTTTGGTGCCAGGTGACATTATTTTAGTTCGCAGCCAGGAATTGATACCTGCCGACGGCATATTGTTAAAAGGCAGTGCGCTGGTGGACTACAGTTTTGTGACTGGCGAAGCCGTACCGGTAGCCGTAAAAAGTGGCGACCGGATTTTTGCCGGCGGAAAACAAATTGGAGAAAGTATTGAAATATCACTCACCCGTAGGGTATCGCAAAGCAGCTTAACCAGGCTTTGGAACGACAATGCATTTAAAACCCATGAAAAAGGGAATGTTACCAAACTGGCTGACCAGGCCGGACGGATATTCTCCTGGATCATACTGGCAGTAGGCGGCGGCGCATTTTTGTACTGGGGATTGATTGAACAAAGCTTCAGCACCGGATTGAACGCATTCACTGCAGTGATGATTGTTGCCTGCCCATGTACCGTAGCTTTATCGATTCCATTCACGTTAGGCAACCTGATGAGGTTAATGGGACGCAGGCGATTTTACCTTAAAAACATGAAGGTGGTGGAAGCATTTGCCAATATCAATACCGTGGTTTTCGATAAAACCGGCACCATTACCAATGTGGCAGAACAGCAGTTCCAATTTCACGGAAAACCACTGGGATATGATGAGAAGGTGGCAATTCGTTCACTAACACGCCATTCTTCACATCCGCTGAGTCGCCGGATTTATGATTCCATGCCCCAGGTTCCGTTTGAAAAGCCGGATCAGTTTGAAGAAATTCCCGGCCAGGGCATCCGGGGAATGATATGTGGTCTGGAGGTAAAAATAGGTTCCGCTGCATTTACCGGCGGCAAGGGCCAAGGAGTATTTGTCAGCATCGACGATCAGATTCACGGATATTACGAAGTAAAAAGCAGGTACAGAAACGGTCTAGAGCATGTTTTGGACTTTTTCAGAAACAAGTTCAAGCCGACGCCTTCAAGCAAAGAACAAGTGTGGCTGTTATCAGGCGATCACGATCAGGAAGCAGTGCGCCTAAAACCCTATTTCCCGGAAACTTCGACCATGAAATTCAACCAAAGTCCGCAAGACAAACTGGATTTCATCAACAACCTTCAGCATTCAGGCAACAAAGTGATGATGATCGGCGACGGATTGAATGATGCCGGCGCTTTGTTGCAAAGCGACCTCGGAGTTGTGATCGCTGAAGACACCAATAATTTCACACCGGCCTGCGATGCCATTTTACATGCCGATGAATTTTCCAACCTACCCAAGTTCGTTCAATTGGCACGCCGTGGCGTCAACATCGTACATTGGTCGTATGCCGTGGCGTTCACTTATAACCTGATCGGTTTGGCCTACGCGGTAACCGGGCAGCTTTCACCCTTGGTGGCTGCTGTGTTGATGCCTACCAGTTCCATTTCAATTGTCTTGTTCGGTGTCTTGTTGGGCAATTATTATGCAAAGCAGATTTTAGGGGATACGGAACGGGCGTGAAAAATTCGCGCAATTTTTTTCAATTTTGCGCAATGCTAACGTTTCAACATAATACCCATTTTGCCCGGCTCACCTGGTTGCTGGTCGGTATCGTTTTTCTGGCAGATTATTTATTACCACGTTTGTACGATGTGGTGTTTGCTTATTTGCTGGCACATTTTCTGGCCATCTTTTTCAGAGAAAGAAGTGATGTTTTGCTGTTGGCGGTGGTTACCTCCGTACTAACCATCGTCGGTTTGGTTTTTAAACCGCATGACGCTCCCTGGGGACAGATGTTGCTGGAGCGCACGCCTGCAATCATTAGTTTTTGGGCAGCTGCATTTTTCGTCATAAAATTTATCGCCCTCCGGGAAGAAGAAGAGCTGTTGTCTGGCAGGTTCATGGCGTTGTTTGAACATGCTACGCAAGGAATTGTGTTGTCTGACAAACAAGGCGTAATTGTCATGGCTAATCCTGCTTCTGAAAAACTCTTTGAGTATAATCCGGGCGAAATGATCGGGCAAAAAGTAGAAATCCTGATTCCAATGCGGTATGCTTCAAAACATGAAGCTCATCGCAATAGTTATCACCATAATCCGCATGCCCGGCCGATGGGTATTGGATTAAGCCTGCAAGGCAGACAAAAAGATGGTACAGAGTTCCCGGTGGAGGTAAGTTTAAGTCCATTCAAAATTCAACAAGGCGAATATGTGGTGGCCTTTATAGTTGACAATACGGTAAGGAAAAATCACGAACATTCTATACTGAGCCAAAAACAAGAGCTTTCAAATTTGTCAAAAGCCTTGAAGGAACTCAATGAAACCCTGGAACATAAAGTGGCGGAAAGAACCCATGAGTTGGAAATAGCCCAATCA
>JAEUUR010000055.1 GCA_016787465.1 Saprospiraceae bacterium
CTTCGAAGGACGAAACGTTCTGTGTAACGCCAAGCACAGCATTTGCATTCCCTGAAGTAGTTGCACTCAGTTGGATCGTATCACCGGCACAAATCGTTTGATCGATGGCTGAAAGCACTTGAAAGTTAGGCTTCGGTGAAACACGTATCCTTTGGTTGATCAGGTTGGTATTTTTGCAACCTTGAACATCCGTCAGGAACAACTGCACATAATAGCCGCCCGGTTGATCAAAACGATGGGAGGTGTTGGGTCCGTATGCAATGCCTCCATCCCCGAAATTCCATTCGAAAGTGGTGGTAAAATCCGACTGTTGATAGGCGAAATTGTTTTGAGGATAAAGCCCCATGCCGGTAAAAAAAACGCGCTCGCCCGGGCAAATGTCTATCCATCCGGTATCTGCCGGAATCGCCGCAGGATTCGTGGATACCAAATCTGCCAGTACATTTTGGCAAGAAGGAACACATGAAATGGCGGCTGCCCAACCTGTGCCTGTGCCACCGGGATTGCTTACAAATGAAACGGTCAGACAACCCGTTGGATTGACTGCCGTCGCCTGCACCAAAAATGGTTGCCCGGGATTGTAATCGGTGTGGCATGACAACAAAGGCGCGGTCAGGTTCACACCATCGTAAAAACAAAGCTGGTCGCCTGGGCCGATGTCCGTACCTGAAAAACTCAGCCGGATATGCGTTCCATTACTTCCGTCAGAACAAATCGTTGTAGTGAGGTTTTCATCGTTCCCGTAGTTGCCGGTTTCGCCACCGGAGTCAAAAAAGGTGCCGGAACAATCCGTGACGGGTGTTCCGTTCATCGAATAATTCTGTGCCGACAAAGAGGTTTTTCCGCTTGCGATCAGCGTGATCAGAAAGATTAAAACTCGTGTATTCATTTGCAACAAGTAGTTTTGCCCAGTGGAAGGAACAGCAAAATAAATGAAAATATGATCACCCCAAGCCCGCTTCAAGAACTTTTTACGCTGACGGAAGGTGAAGCGCGTTTGTTTATGAAACGGGACGACTTAAACCATCCCGAAATTCAGGGGAACAAGTGGAGAAAACTGGCGCCGATCATTCCCGAAATTTTGAACCAAGGTAAAGGTCTTTTCAGTTTTGGCGGCCCTTTTTCCAACCATTTGCGCGCATTGGCTGCTGCCGGGCGGATATACAGCTTCCCAACAGCCGCCTTGGTACGAGGCGTTTCTGCTGATTTGGACAATCCGGTACTTTCATTTGCGCAACAATGCGGCATGCAGTTGTTCCCTGTTCCGAAAGCAGATTATGATTTTTTAAAAAATGCTGCTCCAGCCGATCTTTTTCAATACTTATCTGTTCCTTATCCAAATCAATTTCAGATTTTACCGGAAGGTGGCGATACGCCGCAGGCATTGCTTAATTGTACCTCAATTGCAGCTGAAATTCGTCAGCAATTGCCGGCGCCACTCGGTTCACCTGTTTTTATTTGCGTTTCTGCCGGCACAGGCTGTACAGCTGCCGGTGTAATCGCCGGCGCGAGAACTTGGGCCAAAGTGTTGGTGTTTCCCGCGGCGCCCTATGGGGTTGAAACCTCGATTTTAATTGAAAAACTACACAATGCCGGTATTCATGAATTTGCGGAATTTGAAATTATGAAAAACATGTACCCGACTAAATTCGCGCAAATGCCGCCGGAATTAAAAAAGTTTATCTGCGCGTTCGAAGCATTAAATCAATTCAAACTCGATCCAATTTATACATCGAAAATGATGTTTAAATTGGATTTGCTGGTAAAAACCGGCTACTTCCCTCCCAAAAGTATAATCGTAGCCGTTCACACAGGCGGTACCGTTTAAAATACCTGTAAGTCGGCATATTCAGACGGTTTGGCAGATTTTTTTATACGCTGCACCCGGCTTAACCATTTTTGTTAGAAAATTGAAACAAATACACCCAACATGGCAATTAAGAGGACGAAGAAATACACGTATGCACTTGGAATATTACTGTGCTTGTTTTTGGGCGGAGGGTATTACGCAGTAGAAAATATCTTCCCGTACATGGGCATCAAACCCTGGAGGATGGTGCCGGCAGAAAATGCGTGGAAATTTCCCAACGGTTACAAGCCTTCAGATTTTGGGGTGGAAGCTGAAACACTCAAGGTCAAAACTGCCGATGGCTTGAATTTGAGCGCATTGGTTATTAACAGCAGATTGGACACCACTTATGGTGTTATGGTCATGTTGCACGGCATTTCAAATTGTAAGGAAACCAATTTGCCGGCGGCCCGTATGTTATCGGACTCAGGGTATGCGTGTCTGTTGCTCGACCTGCGCGCGCATGGCGAAAGCGATGGGGAATATTGTACCTTTGGATATACTGAAAAGCATGACCTTAAAACCGTTGCAGACACCGTATCTGCCAGGTTCCCAGGCAAACCGATCGGGATTTGGGGGGCTTCACTTGGAGGCGCCATTTCATTGCAAGCAATGGAAAACGACTCCCGATTTGAGTTTGGAATTATCGAGAGCACATTTGATGAATTTCCCCATGTAGCTGCAGAGTATGGCGCCGATTATATGCTTGGTATCCGGTCGACCTGGATGGTGAACAGGGTGTTGAAAAAATCGGGCGAAATTGCCCACTTTGATCCGTTTTCCGTAAAACCCGTCGAATCTGCCGCTAAAATTAACCGTCCGGTGCTGTTCATGCACGGAGATAAAGATGCGCGTATCCCTCCTGAATTTAATAAACGTAACTTTGAGGCCCTGAAACATCCGCTTAAAAAATGGATCAGCGTTCAGAACGGCGGACACAGTAACCTTTGGAAACGCGACGGCGCCATGCTTAGGACTGAGGTGTTTAAGTTTTTACAAGCATGCCGAACGGCGCAACTTCATTAACTGCCAACCAGCAACTTTTTACCAATATGCCCAGCAACACGCACGGCCTTCTTTTCCGGGTAACCACCTTCGGCGAATCGCATGGCGCCGCCATAGGCTGCGTGATCGACGGGTGTCCTGCCGGTTTGGAATTGAATTTGGAGTTTATACAATCCGAATTGGATCGCCGGCGGCCAGGCCAGAGCAACATCGTGACCCAAAGGAAAGAATCGGATAAGGTACAAGT
>JAEUUR010000077.1 GCA_016787465.1 Saprospiraceae bacterium
TGACGGATTGGCTTATAAAGGATTTTGTGGTGAGACAAGGCAAATTTTGCAGCCATAGCCGGAAGCTACGGCGAAAAATTTAACGCAGTCGGAACCCAAAAGACTTAAAAGGCAGCCGTTGAAAAAACTTTAGACAGCCTCATTACAACCGGATTACTTTCCCTTCCGCAACGGTAGTTCCAGCCTGTACACGCCAGGTATAAACTCCTGCCTGCGGTAGCGCCTCGCCCGGTATTTCCAGCAACTGAATTCCTGCTGAATAAGTACCGTTTGCTTGCCAAAGCACACGGCCCGACAAATCCGTCAGGGTAGCCTGTACGCGTTCTTCCTGTATCAAACGCAAGGGGATTGTAGTTGCACCGGTAGTCGGATTGGGCTGCGCAGGAAGGATGTGGTTGCCTGTGAAGTTGGATGGCGCCACATGCCCCCTGAACGCTGCCTGAAGCGTGTATGGCGTTTCGTGTTTATCATATCCTTCCGAACGCATCATATGTGGGTGTTCGGTGTCGGGCTGGGTGAATGTAATCGTTTCGCTCAGGCGCAGAGGTGCGCGCGCGCGAAGCTGGAGTGTGTACAATACTTCGCCGGAATGAACTGCCTGCGCAGTGGGTGAAAACCAAACCATATTCATCACGCCGGGTTTCGGACTGAGGAACAAATCGGCTTCCATACCAGATAATGTGCCAGGTATGATGGATTCGATTTCCAACTGTTGCGGATCGAAACTCAACCCGGTAGCCAATGCCAGCCATTCGTTGGCCTCTTCAAAAGTAACAGGCACGGCAACGGTTTCTCCGGCCGCCAAATCGGCGTCGGGCAAGTTCAGGTGTTGTACGGAACGGCTGTCGGCCGGAGCATGAGCCTCTGATGGGGTAGCATCGCAGTCGACATCGCCTACTTTAATGGCAACAAACGCTGCGGAAGCCGTATTGTCCTGCAAATTAGCCAGTTCTATAGTTTCCTGAAGTTGGCTTTGAAATGGATTGTTAGGGTTTGGGAAAACAAAATCGGCATCTACAAAACGCCAGGAAGTATTTTGAGGGAATGCAACGTAAGTGCCAGCAATTAATTTGCGACTTTCAACAATGTCGAACGTTGTGATTGAATTGCTTCTGTTGATATCGGCTGCGATCATGGCGTACGGACTACCCAAGGGTTCCACCCCGAGGATGTGTTGCGCAATTTTTACCAAATCCAGCGGGGTTACTCCATTAGTTGGGTTGGTATCCAACTCAGGAGTGATGGTGAAATTCGATGATACCGGGACGTCGTTGGTAAAAACAGCACACCCCTGATCATCAAAATACCGGTTGTCAAAAAACTGAAATGGCGGTGCAAATGGGCTGCTGCCACTGATGCTGTAATTGCAAGGCACAGCCGACTGGTCGCACCAGCGATGTACGCAAAGCGCAAAGGTGTCGACCACGCCGGAACAGCTGCCTAAGTTGTCTTGAATAATGGCATATGTTTCACAATAGGCCGTATTCCCGTCAAGGTCGCGCGCCCAAAGTTCGATCTGTTGTGTACCCAATTCATCGCAATCATAAATAACATTGGTCAGCGGGTTGCCTTGAGCATCTTCCGGGAAACCGGTTCCGGTTCCTTGTTTTCGGATACCGAGTTCAATCTGGTTGGTGGGTGTGTTATCGTCTTCCACGTACTGAAGAAAATCAGTAGCCCAAAGCGAGATCATTGCGGTAGGCATGAGGTTGGCGCTGAGGCCATTCAAACATACGATGGTGGGGCTTACACCGGTGGAGGTTCCTTCTTCCACAATCACGAAAGTTTCGCAATAATCAGCGTTGCCATCCTGGTCGCGCGCCCAAAGCTCAATCAGCTGTACGCCCGCTTCGGTTTCATCAAAAGTCACTTTGTTGATAGGCGCATTGTTTCCGTCGAGCGGGAAACCGGTTCCTGTGCCGGATTTCCGCTCGCCAAATACCAGCATATTGAATGGCGTCTGATCATCGTATGCCGCCGCCAACAGGAAGGGCGCATACACATCCACAGCGCCTCCTCCCTGAGGATAATAAACAGTTTGTCCGCTGGTACAGACAACTGTCGGCGGAATATTGCCTCCTCCACCGCCGCCGCAGTTGTTTTGGTTGTCCTGAACGATCAAATAGGTTTGGCAATAATCGGCATTGCCGGAAGCATCTCTCGACCAGAGTTCAATTACCTGGGTGCCCAATTCGGTGCAGTCGTAGGTTAAACTGATCACCGGGTCGCCATTCCCGTCTACCGGGAAACCGGTACCGGTTCCTTGTTTCCGGATCGCGAAATCCAGGTTATACGATGGCGTAGCATTGTCTTCCATGTACTGCAGAAAATCCGTGGCCCATATCGTCACCTGTTGAGTTGGCATCAGATTCACGGATAAACCGTTGATACAAACCACTATCGGCGCTTTACAATCATTCAGCTGAATAGTTGGTTCGCAAACTTCATCGTTGCCCAAGTTATCTTCCACGATCCAGCGAATTTTATGGCTAACGCCGAGGGGCAGTTGAGCGTCAACGTAGCTATTCGGGGCCGCTTCGGTGTTCCAACGCACTTTCCCAACGATGGTGTCGCCTGTGGTGATGGTTTCAATGGCAAACTGGTATTTCTGATCGGCAGGCACCGGCCTTTCATCAAAGGTGCGTACCTCGCCGCCGTCGTAATTGGGCAAGTTCCAGTTGTTGTAATTGACGGTACCCGGCGCCGGCGGATCCCAGCTTTTAATAACGGTTTCGGCGGCGCCATTGCGGTCGAGGTCGAGAAAGAGCAGGTATTTGACTCCGATGGTGGCGTTCGCGCATGTGTCATAGGCTGATAACGAAAGATCGCAACCGGCTTCGGATAAATCGTTGGTTTGGTTCAACGGATCCGTCCAGTAGCTTTCATTCCACAGATTGGCGTCGTTGGGTGATAAATCGCAAAAGGTCAGGTTTGAGGGGCAGTTTTGGAGTACGATACACTGCGCCGAAGCATGTTGTTGCAGTGCGATCGTTAAAATCAGGAATAATATATGTTTCATGAGCGGTAGCTTTTTAATCTCTGATGTTGGAGAAGGATAATTCCATGTTTAAAATGATGTTGTGGGTCAGTTTTTCACCACCAGTTTGCCGGATGTGAGCAGCCTGTCTGAATTCCGCATCGTGAAATAGTAGAGCCCTTGTGTTAACCCCTGGTTTTGCAGTTGAAAGGTGTTGCCGTTAAATTGAGTTTCCATTACCACCGTGCCTGCAGCATTGCACAATCGGAAATTAACCGGATCGGTCGATTGGTAATTTTTCAACACGAATGCGGCTGACTCGCTGAATGGATTGGGGATCACTTCAAAATCGAGCAGTTGGTTATTTCCAGGTGTTTTTACCGCTGAAAGTTGGGGCCTGCCGATGGTATGCACTGAAGTATTGGTAATTACCGGCTCGTTAAAATCGAAATAGATTGCCGCGCTGTTATAAATTTTAGAACCATCAGGCAAATCAGGAACTTGATGTATGCGGAAGCTAACAAACCCGTGGGATGCAGGTTCGTTTGTGGTGCTGTCGGGAAGTAAGATGTTCGTGAACGTGACTTTAATGACGCCCCGGTCGCTGATTTCCCACAAAGCAGGGTGGCTGCTTGCCAAGAACTGTGCGCTTGAAGGGTCGAGTTTGCTCACTGGTAACGTATCCCGGATGACCACCAAAAAGGCTGTGTCGTTGCCGGTGTTTTGAAAACGGATCATGTACTCGATGTCCTGACCGCGCTCGATCAGGTGATCATCGCCCCAACCAAGCGGGAAGCCGCGTTTGTCATTCGGGTCGAAAGAGCCGATCACTTGGTCGCAGGAAACATCGAATGCCGGGCTGTTGACGCTGGTATTTAATTGAAGCGGCAAGGTGGAGCTGCTGCCCAGGTTGCAATTGTCGACAACGGCCACCGGCATCCGCAAATAAGTTGGATTGTCGGAGTCAGCCAATACCTGACCTGCATACCCGTTGCCGGAAGGATTGGGGATGTCGATGTTGGTTTCTCCTCCAATGCCCAACTGAATCGGGCCCTGCATGTACATGATGTGGTCTTCAATGATCACATAGTCGAGTGCTTGAGTCATCGGCGCGTTGCCGGTGTTTTTGAAGTTGAAGGATATGCCGTCGCCGTCGCAAGTGCCGGTTACCTCAAGTTGGGAGCCATCCCAATTGGCTTGAGGAGGTACGCAACTGGTATCGGGCAGGATGTGCGCATCCACGCAGATAACATCGCCGATTTCCGCGTTGCAGCTTACAGTGTATTTGATGTGGAACGAGCCGCAATCGCCGGGGGCAACGTCAGGTATTTCAAAAGTAATTTCTGTGCTGCTGATTGCACTGAAGGGAGCATTGCTGCTGACAAATGTGAGCAAACTGTCGTTGGAAACGATCACTTGAACGTTTTCAGCCATTTCATTTCCATAGTTGCAATAATTGACGACGTAGGTGGTGGTGGTACAACGGCGTAAAAGACTGGCTGAAAGATCAACTTGCATCAAGGGGCAGGAAGCGAGCGCTTCAATCCCGATATCCTGGTTGTCGATCGTTTCTGCCGGGCCGTTTACCGTTACCTCCAGGGTATCACAAACCCCATAAAATCCGGGCGGGCCGAAATTGGGTCGGGCGGTGATGGTAAATTGGCCGTCGGTCACGCGCATTTCGTAGGTGCCGTCAGGGTTGGTATTCCGGTAAAAAGTTGCGCCGTTACTTTCTTTAGCTACTACAACGAAGTTGGCAACGCCGTTTTCCCCGGAGTTTTGAAGGCAGTCGACGTTGTCGTCGCCAAATACGGTTCCTTTGATTTTATTGGTTAAAAATTCGCCCTCGTAGTCTACTTTCAGGAGCAGTGCATTGTCGGTGTGTTCGCCGGCCAAAACGAGGTTCCCATCGCTGCTTTTGATGATCGACCATGCATAACCGGAAATTTCCAGGTCTTTTTTCCAGAGTGGGTTGCCGCTGGGGTCAAGTTTAAGCAATTCGATGGGGTCGGCAAGCGGAATGTAATAATTTCCGGCAGCGTCTTGCGTCAAGTCGCTGAGTGTAAAAAAGTACGCCGGAGTTGCAGGCCAGGGGAAGGAGTAAATACTGTTCGACCATTGTTCGTCGCCGTTGCCGTCGGTTTTGAGCAAAAACACTTCGAGACGGCCGAGGCTGGGGTTTTGGTTGGTGCCAAGCAGGGCAAAACCGCCGTCGATGGTTTCGATGAGGCTGACGGCCTTCTGAATGTTAGGTTTTTGATAGGATCTTTCCCAGATCAGGTCGCCATCTCCGTTGATTTTGGCCAGGTGAAAATCGCCGTTGTTGCGTCCGCCGCCGATGCCGAAATTGCCATCGGAAAGTTTGATCAAATGGGTGGTGTTCCAAAAACCTGTGCCGGCGGTTTTGTCCCAAACGACTGTGCCGTCGGAAGCCAGCTTCACCAAACGATTGACGTTTTGCAACCCTGTGCCATACGAATCGCCGACTAGCAGCAGGCCGCCGTCTGAAGTTACAGCGATATCGCGCAAGCCGTTGGCAAAGTAAAAGTGGTTATCTAGTATGCGCATCCATTCGACGGTGCCGGTGGCGCTGATACGCAAAACGTTGTTTTTAAAAGCCGTGGCATCCTGGTAGAATTCAGTCAGCACCGCAAAGCCGCCATCCGGCATTTGGGTAGCGGCAATTGCCCGGGAGCGGTTGAGCGCCAGGTGGTTTGTCCATACGACAATACCCGCTGCATCTGTTTTTTGCAGGAAGAGCAGCGAGTCGATTTCGACGTGCCCAACGAGGAAGTACCCGCCATCGGATGTTTGAATAAGGTCGCGTGCCGTGGCAGATTCCGGTCCGTAAACACGGAAAAATCCTTGCCCTGAAAGGCAAGTTGTGAGTAACAGTGCAAGGAAGATTAATGAGTAACGGGAATAGTTCATGTTGTTCATTTTTTCTGGTGAAAACTTCACGCTACAAAAGTGCGGGTACATTTCGGGTAGTGCAAAAACAAATTTTACAGATTTTCAGGTTATAAATTAGTTTTTAAGTTAATTAAAATATTGAAATACAATAATTTGTGTAAATGTAATTGATTTATTTTTCAGAAATTGATTTTTGATTTTAATTTTGCAACGTTCATATTTCAACACCAATGTGTCGGCCAGGTGGCAATTGGGCTTCGGTTGGGTGTGTTTTGTGAAAGGGGCAAGGGCTTGTTGTCTGCATTTTGTGCCCCTCAGAGCCGTAAGGCATTAAAAATGGCTGGTGATAACAGCTTCGTTTAGTAGGGCTATGGTTGCTACATCTTTACAATCGTTTTGTGAATTGTTTTCTACAATGAGTTACAAGAGGTTACATGAGTAACAAGAGTATCTAAAAAACTCCTGCACCCCATCAATATCCGGACAGTCCATTTAAATTATTAACCATGCAATCGCTTCTCGCCATCCTCCAGGCATTGCCCAAAGAACGTTTGCGCATGTTCGATAAATGGGTGCATGGATCGTATTTCCCCATACATCCGGATGCAATTGCTTTGTTCGATTTATTAAAAAACAGGCTCGATGCGCCTCCGGAGCGCAAGGAGTTGGAACGTGATTTTGCCCCTGTCGATCCCAGGCGTGTGTATCACCTGTGCAATTACCTTCAGGAAGCGCTTGAACGATTTTTGGCGTTGGAACAGGCGTTCGAACATCGGCACCTGCGCCATTCCGATGTGGTAACGGCCCTGCGCAAGCTCCGGCTTTCGGAGGAAGCAGCCGGCATGATGCGCTATGCGCGGCGCCGGTTGGAGCAGGATGTACACCGCGGCCTGGATTACCACGAAGCCGATTACAGGCTTCAGACGGAAGCGTATTACCTGTCGCTGCAACAAGGCCGCGCGAAAACCTTCAACGCCCAACAACTCTCCGATGCCCAGGATGTGGCATTTATCTGTGCGAAATTGCGCACGGGGTGCCTGCTGTTGAGTCACCAGTCGGTGAGCCAGCAAACCTACGACAAAGGGTTGCTCGATCCTGTTTTGACTTTTTTGGAGGGGCACCCATACCTCGACATCCCCGCCGTGGCGGCTTATTACCACGGTTATTTTGCGCAGTTGGGCGGTGCAGGGAGCGAACCCCATTTTTTGCAACTTAAAACGCTCCTGCAGGAAAAAGCGGCAAACTTTTCTACCGCCGAAACGCACGATCTGTTTTTGTTAGCCATCAATTTTTGTATCAGGAATATCAACCGGCAAAACGAACGGTATTTCCGCGAAATTTTTGAGTTGTACCAGGCCGGACTCCAGCACGGCGCCCTGCTTGAAGACGGCCTGCTTTCGCGATGGACCTATAACAACATTATTTCTACCGGATTGCGGCTCAAAGAATTCTCCTGGGTGTGGGATTTCCTGCACGAATTTGCGCCGCAAATCCAGGAAGAACACCGGGAAGGCGCCAAACACTACAACCTGGCGCGGTATCACTATGAAAAAGGCGAATTGCGCGATGCCATGCGCCATTTGCTGCACATGGAATACGACGACGTTTTACAAAACCTGTCGGCAAAGGTGCTGTTGTGCAAAATCTATTTCACCCTGCAGGAAACCGACGCCCTGGAAAACCAGTTGAGCAGCATTCAGATTTATATCCGCCGAAAAAAAGTGTTGGGGTATCACCGGGATAACTACATGGCGTTTGTCAAATTCACCCGGAAACTGGCACTGACCAACCTCAACAGCGCCAGTGAACGTACCAAAATCCGGCAAGAAGTGGAAGCAGCGCCGGTTCTTACCGAGCGCGATTGGCTGCTGGCGAAGCTGTGAGAGGGGTGTTTTGGTGTTTTTGTGTTTTGGTGTTTTAGTGTTTTTGTGTTTTGGTGTTTTAGTGTTTTTGTGTTTTGGGGTGTTTTTGTGTTTTAAAAGTGCCCGGCCTCTATTTTTGACGGTTCAAAACAGCATGCGGCTTAAGCACTGTTAAGTATGGAGACAAAATTAAGTTTGAGAAACAGGATTCTAGCGTAGGAAGGTTCAAATGGTTCTGGACAATCTTTATATACCTCCCTACGGTCGGTATGACTGCTCGCAAAAAAGAGGTTATTGATTATCAGTTTTCTCGCTGACGCTCGAAAATATGCTGTGCTGGGGAAAATTTCGAACGAAGTGAGAAATCCGATGAACTTGGGTTTCCTCTGTGCGAGCAGTCATACCGACCGTAGGGAGGTATCTGCAGAAACAGAACATCTTACTCCAAAATAATTTTGTCCCCATTCTTAAAACGCTAATTGAAATGATCAAAAACACCAAAACACCAAAACACAAAAACACTCAAACACTCAAACACAAAAACACTCTAAAACACTCTAAAACACAAAAAACCAAAAACACTAAAACACAAACCCCCCTATTCTCTAAATTCCTGATACTTTTGCCGGAAAGATTTTCAGTATGCTTCAACCTGGCGATAAAGCCCCTGATTTTGCCTTGCGTGCCACCGACAAGTCGTTGATCAAACTGTCGGAACAACGCGGCAAAAATGTGGTCATTTTATTTTTCCCCTTTGCCTTCACCGGCGTTTGCACCAAAGAACTGTGCTACATGCGCGATAGCCTGGCGCAATATGAAAAACTCGACGCACAAATTCTGGCCATTTCCGTAGACAGCCCATACACACTCGCAAAATGGAAAGAAGAGCAAGGTTTTAATTTTCCATTGTTGTCGGATTTTAATAAAACCGTCAGCAAAAAATACGACTCCCTGTACAAAGAATTTGCCATGGGCCTCAAAGGCGTTTCGAAACGTTCGGCGTTCGTGGTGGATAAACAAGGCGTGATCCGCTACGCGGAGGTGCTCGAAAATGCGGGAGAGATGCCCAATTTTTCTGCCTTGGAAAACGTTTTAACCACCCTTAAATAATCATGTTACCAAATACCCATCCTCGTATTTCCATGTTTGAAAAACCCCTCTGGGAAGAAGATGAAGACGTACTCGTTGAAGACGACGTCGACTCCGGATTTTCTTCCCGCCTGATTGTTTATAACGACGAAGTAAACACCTTCGAGTGGGTGATCGAGTGTTTTATGGAAGTATTGGGGCATTCGTCGGAACAAGCCGAACAACTTTCCCTGATCATTCATTACAAAGGAAAAGCCACCGTTAAATCGGGCTCACGTTCCGAACTGATTCCCTACTGCGAAGCACTTCAGGAAAGAGGATTATCAGCCGAAGTGCAAAGCGACGAGTAAG